>NZ_JABUEX010000070.1:0-9196 GCF_013314835.1 Syntrophothermus sp. | reverse complement strand
ATACCCTGGGAAAGAAGACCATCGCCGAGTTTGTGGAGAGCGAAGATGTCCTGAAAACACTGCGGGAGCTTGGAGTGGACTGCGGCCAGGGGTACTTCCTGGGCAGGCCTGCCCCTCTTCCCGCAGGGATGATTTAGTTTTTCCGTTTAATTTTTTTTATTTTTTCTATTGACACGGGTTTGGAATTGCATTATGATAAAAGTACAGATGTCTAGACATAAGGATGAAGCATCACATGGTCCCATCTGGAGAGAAGCGTTATGCAGGATGAAATGTCCATTGACAAAAACTCCGTCATTCCGATTTACTATCAGCTGGCCAAGTATTTCGAGAAGCAGATCCGCCACGGGGAATTGAAGCCCGGAGAAGCCCTCCCGCCGGAAATGGAAATTGCCTCACGTTTTGGCATCAGCCGGATGACCGTACGTAGAGCCATCTCCGAACTTGTCGCAGCAGGCATGGTGTATACCCAGCAAGGCAAGGGAACCTTCGTTGCCAGGCCCAGGCTGGATAATGTTGTCTTTGAATTAAGTAATTTTAACGAGGAAATTAAAAAGCGAGGGTTGAACCTTCAAGCCACGATCCTCGAAGCCAAAATTGTTAAAGCTGACGAAAACCTCAAGGCAAAGCTGGGAGTTGAATTCAATACCAGGTTCCTCTTTTTTCGCATCGTGCTCGCAGCAGACGGTGAACGCCTTGCCTACGAAACTAAGTACATTATTTATACTAAACAAAAACCCATCCTCGAGTCCGAATTAAAAGACCCCTCCTTGTCGAATCTCGTCGCCATTCACAGCGATTGCTTACCAGTAAGTTCCAAGAAGGTTTTGCAGGCATCCGTAGCAAATAAAGAAGAAGCGTTAATATTAGGAATCAGTCCTAACGCTCCGGTTTTTCTGATCGAGCAAACCATATACGATCTGAACGGAAAGCCGATAGGCTGGGGAAAGTCGATTTATCGTGGCGACCGGTATAAGTTAACCAGTTACGACGGCTGGTATGCAAAGGACTAAATTTCGCCTAAAGGTGGTGTGGGCCGTGGAGGACGAGCTGGTTAGAGCGATGGCCAACCTTGACGAAGAAAAAACTCTTGCTCTGGTGACCGAAAGAATCAAGGCGGGTACGTCGGCTCTGGAAATTGTCGAAAAGTGCAAGCGGGGAGTAGAAATTGTAGGGAAAAGATACAGCGAAGGGGTCTACTATCTTTCCGACCTCATTATGTCGGAGGAAATCTTCCGCGGGGTCATAGAAATTATCGAGCCCTATTTTCCAAAAGATGTCGCGGAAAACGGGATTTCCATCGTAATGGGGACGATTGAAGGGGACATCCACGACCTGGGAAAAAACATTGTCATCTACTTCCTGCGGTCGACCGGGTTTCGTGTCTACGATTTGGGAGTGGACGTGCCTCCAGAAAAGTTCGTCGTTACTCTAAACCAGACCGGCTCCAGAGTTTTGGGAATCTGTGTCTTGCTTACTTTTTGTATCGGTTCCATCAAAAAAGTTGTGAAGCTCCTGGAAGAAGCGGGCATGAGGGACAGGGTCAAAGTGGTCATCGGCGGCTACCCTGTCAACCAGCAGGTAAAAGACTACACCGGGGCAGACTACTACGCCAACGACCTGGTAAAGGCGATGGAAATCTTTAGAGGAATTGCCTCCGAATTAGGAGCCAGGGCTGTTGTGGGATAACCCCCGGGTGCCCACTAATAGGAGGCGGGGTCGTCTTTTCGGGGAGAGGCTGAAGGCAGGAGAGGTTCTGGTTGTCGGGTTTATGGTTTAGATAAATATGTCTAGACATCTTATCATTATCATTTATTTGTCTAGACATAATGATGATAATAGCTTGGAAGGGGGTCAGCTTATCGGGAGAGGTTCGTAGAAAATATTCAAACCGGGCCGGTTGGGATGACAGTTTTGCAAGGTCGGTTGTTAAAAAACTGACGGGAGGAGGAAAAGAGTTGAGTATGGCAGAAACCCAACTTGTTCAGAGACCCTATTTTAATGTAAAAACTTTTGGTTTTTGGGTTGTTGTACTGGTTGGTCTTGTGGTAGGTTTTACAAATCCCTGGGCACCCGGCCTGACCCCGCTCGGGCACAAGGTGCTGATGGGTTTAATCATTGCTGTAGGTCTCTGGGTTTTTAAACCGGCAAACATTCCCTTCTCAGTTTCCGGTTGCTTGCTCATGATGATTTACCTTTTTTACGGTATCAATCCGACCAAAGTTTTTTCGGGCTTTACAAGCAATGCTCTCTGGGTACTCATCCCCGCACTCTATTTCGGCTTTGTTTTAGCGAAAACAGGTCTGGGCAAGCGCATTTCTTATCTGGTCATCAAGGCTTTTAAACCTTCTTACGCCGGGCTCATGATCGCCTGGGTGATTATCGGACTGCTCCTGTCGGCGCTTACTCCTTCGATTGCAGTCAGGGTTGCCATTGTGATGCCCTTGGCCTTAAGTTGTGTTGAGGTTTGTAAGTTAGAGCCCAGATCACCCGGAAGAGCCTTAATTCTGCTCACCGCCTGGGCAATGGCGCTCCTGCCGGGAACAGGCTGGCTGACAGGGTCTCTATGGGGTCCCATCGTCATGGGGATGTTCAACGCAACCCCTGCTTTAAACGGACTGATTACCTTTGACTCCTGGAGCAAAGTTGCTTTCCTGCCGCTGGAGATCATGAGCTTGCTACTGATTGTCGGCGGGTATTTTGCGCTCAGGCCAGCGCAGCCGATTTCGATTTCTAAAGAAATTTTCGAGGCGGAGTACGCCAAGCTTGGACCCATGAGCCGCAGCGAGAAAGCCGCGGGCATGATTCTGCTCATTTGCTTTATCCTCTTTGCCACCAGCCAGATCCACCACATACCAGATGCTGCCATCTGCCTCGGCGGGTTGTTTGCCCTTACGGCTGCTGGTGTCATTAAGACGCAGGAACTTGGAACCGGAATCAGTTGGGACCTCGTTATCTTTATTGGAGTTGCCATGAGCCTGGGCGCAGTTTTTGCCGATGCCGGAGTTTCTAAGTGGTTGTCCAGCGTCCTGGTTCCGATGCTCGATCCCATTTCCGGAAACTCCTGGATTTTCGTCTTTGCGGTTGTTTTCTTCCTGTTTCTTTGGAGGTTTATCGATATTGCGGTACTCATCCCCACCATGGCTATCGTTACCCCGATTATCCCCGAAATTGCTGCAAGCTACGGCGTAAACCCGCTAGTTTGGATCACTATCTTTGTAATGGCAGGAAACTGCTTCTTCTTAAGCTACCAGAACATGTTTGCATTGATTGGGGAATCAATAGTTGGCGATAAAGGCTGGACCCCTGCGCAGTTTGCGAAGTATGGTTTTGTGTACTTAGTTGCCTGTATCGTAGCGCTCTTGATCGCAATTCCTTACTGGACTTCGCTCGGGATGTTTGATTAAGAGGCTTGTAGTGTACAACAATAAGAATTATATGGAGGTGGCAGGCGTGTCGGATGAGGTGAGAGAGCTATTTAATGAAAGGTTAAAGCGTTACCAGGCGGCCATCGCCCTGGCGCCTACAGATCGCATTCCTATTGCGCCTGGTACCAACTATTTCGCCGAGGTTTACAGCGGGTTTACGAACCAGGAGTACATGTACGACGCTAGTAAATGGATCGAGGCGGACAGAAAGTTCATTCAGGACTTCCCGGAAACTGATGTGTTAAGAACAACCAGGGTTTGGGGGCCCATTCAGGACGTACTTGGTTTTAACACCTATAAATTGCCCGGCAGGGAATTGCCTCCTTGTGTGCAGTTTCAGTTCATTGAAGGAGAGCGGATGAAGCTGGATGAATACGATATCCTGATCAGAAACCCGGCTGAGTTCCTCTTTGAAATCTTCCTCCCCCGTGTCTTTAACGAGATGAGGGAGCGCGGTTCGATCCGTTCTTATGTGGCTTTCCTTAAAGGCGGGCTAGCTCAAGGTGTTTGGAATAACCTCCTGAAGTCCCGGGCACAGTTTTTAGAAAATGAGATGGGAATGCCGTTGGCCTCGATGGGATTGATACTGGCTCCCTTTGATGCTCTTGCAGACGGCCTCAGGGGCCTCAGGGGGATCATGGTCGATGTTCACAAGAGACCGGAAAAAATCCTCGAAGCGTGCGAAACCCTGATTCCCGAACTTGTGAACGCTGCCCTGGCCGCCGCCGATCCCCTCAGGCGCTACCCTATCTTCATGCCGCTGCACCGGGGCTGTTATCCCTTCCTCTCTCCGAAACAGTTTGATGAGCTCTACTGGCCATCCCTGAAAAAGACTGTCCAGATGCTGATCGACGCCGGTTACACGGTCAGGGCATACCTGGAGGGGAACTGGGGCCCCAACTGGCACCACTGGAGAGAACTCCCGAGGGGGAAGGTTCTCCTGGACATTGACGGCCCGGGTGACATTTTTAAGGCCAAGGAGGACCTCGGCGGCTACCAGTGTATTGCCGGCGGGTTGTCCGACTCTCTGCTGGTGCTGGGCACTCCTGACGAGGTGCGGGAGCGGGTGAAGCTTTTGTGTGAGACCGTCGGAAAGGACGGCGGGTTTATCATTAGCGGCGGTTGCAACATTCCTTATGACACCAAACCGGAAAACTACCGTGCAATGATCGATGCGATCCTGGAATACGGCAGATACCGCGACAAGACCGAATTCGAGGTGCAGTGCAATCCCAACCCGCCCGCCGGGTGGCAGCCTCCTAAGCAGAGGATGATTACGCCCTGGGAGGTCAAAAAGGCGGAGCTCGGCGAGATCAAGGGGGATGAAGACCTGATTAGGATGCATTGGGAGATGTTCGAGCGCATGGCTTATAACTGGCTTTGGAATTGGACCTGGTAGCTCTTCTTAAAAAAGACTTTTAAAAAAGACTTACGAGAGGAGGTCCCAGAATGGCAAACCTAACAGAACTTGCGCAGGCGCTTGTGGAACTTGATGAGGAGCGTGTTTTGGAACTGGTCGAGCAGAAAATTGGTGCCGGCGAGCCTGCTTTAAATATTATCCAGGAGTGCAATGCGGGAATGGCCAGGATCGGTGAACGCTTCGAGGCAGGCGAGTACTTCTTGAGCGAGCTGATCTTTTCGGGAGAGATTCTGCAAAACGTCATGTCGAAACTCGAACCACTGCTGGTGCAGGCGGAAAAAGGAGACTCCCGGGGTACGGTCGTGATCGGGACGGTCAAGGGGGACATCCACGACATCGGGAAAAACATCGTGGTTACCCTTTTGAAGGGAGCAGGCTTTGATGTTGTGGATCTGGGGGTCGACGTCCCCACCGAAGCCTTCGTGGAAAAGGTGAGGGAAACAGGCGCGAAGGTGTTGGGGATGAGCGCCCTCTTGAGCTTTACTTTCCCCGAAATGAAGACCGTGATCGATGCCCTGAAGGCTGCTGGTCTCCGGGACCAGGTAACCGTAATCATTGGGGGCGCGCCCTGTAACGAGCAGGTCAGGGAATTCACCGGAGCAGACTACTACGCCATCGACGCTGTAACAGGAGTGAACATCTGCAGGAAGGTCTACGGTTAAGAGCGCGCAAGGAGCAACAGGCTGCTTTGTGTCGCTAGCCTGTTGCTCCTCCTCCATTATTCAGTCTGCGATATCCAGCAAGGCGCCTGGATCTCCGATAATTTGCGTCTCGTTGCGGTGCTTACCGTAAAAATTGCTTATACTTTGTAATGAGTTAGGGAGGGTTGAATGTGTCTGAAGAAAAACAAAGACTCTTTCAAGAAAGACTCAAGCGTTACCAAGGCGCCATTGCTTTGGCGCCGATCGATCGTGTTCCTATTGCTCCAGGTTCCAATTATTTTGCCGAGGTTTACAGCGGGTTGACACACTATGAGTTTGTTTATGACAACAGCAAATGGATGGAAGCGGACAAAAAATTTGTCGAAGACTTTCCCGAGGTGGATGCTTTAAGATCGGGGAGGATCTGGGGGCCACTCCACGATATAGTTGGATTTAATCTCTACAAGCTACCCGGGCGCGATCTTCCGGTCAACGTACAGTTCCAATTCATCGAAGGTGAGAGAATGAAGCCCGACGAGTACGATCTTCTCATCAACGATCCGGTCGAGTTCATGTTTGAAAGATTCCTCCCCCGTGCCTTCAACGAAATGAAAAACCGCGGCTCTGCCCGTTCCTACGCCGCCTTTTTAAAGGCCGGCATGGCCCAAATGGCCCTGGGTGCGGCCATGAGAAACCGCGCCCTGTACTTGCAAGAAGAGCTGGGCATGCCCCAGCCCATGACCGGCGTGATGCTGGCACCCTTTGACATGCTGGCAGACGGCCTCAGGGGCCTCAGGGGGATCATGATCGATATCCGCAGGAGACCTGACAAGGTACTTGAAGCGTGCGAGGCCCTGATTCCCGAACTTGTGAACGCTGCCCTGGCCATCGCCGATCCCCTCAGGCGCTACCCTATCTTCATGCCGCTGCACCGGGGCTGCTACCCATTCCTGTCTCCCAAGCAGTTTGACGAATTTTACTGGCCCTCGCTGAAAAAGGCGATGTTGATGCTGATCGACGCCGGTTACACGATCAGGGCATACCTGGAGGGGGATTGGGGCCCCAACTGGCACCACATCCGGGAGTTGCCGAAGGGAAAGGTACTCTGTGATATCGACAACCAGGGGGATATCTTCAAAGCAAAAGCGGATTTCGGGGACTGCCAGTGCATTGCAGGCGGCGTGCCGGACTCTCTCTTGATTCTCGGCACTCCCGACGAGGTGCGGGAGCGGGTGAAGCTTTTGTGTGAGACCGTCGGAAAGGACGGCGGGTTTATTGTCAACGGAGGGTGCGGGATCCCTTATAACACCAAGCCGGAGAACTTCCGCGCTCTGATCGACGCCACCCTGGAATACGGCAGATACCGCGACAAGACCGAATTCGAGGTGCAGTGCAATCCCAACCCGCCCGCCGGGTGGCAGCCTCCTAAGCAGAGGATGATTACGCCCTGGGAGGTCAAAAAGGCGGAGCTCGGCGAGATCAAGGGGGATGAAGACCTGATTAGGATGCATTGGGAGATGTTCGAGCGCATGGCTTATAACTGGCTTTGGAATTGGACCTGGTAGCTCTTCTTAAAAAAGACTTTTAAAAAAGACTTACGAGAGGAGGTCCCAGAATGGCAAACCTAACAGAACTTGCGCAGGCGCTTGTGGAACTTGATGAGGAGCGTGTTTTGGAACTGGTCGAGCAGAAAATTGGTGCCGGCGAGCCTGCTTTAAATATTATCCAGGAGTGCAATGCGGGAATGGCCAGGATCGGTGAACGCTTCGAGGCAGGCGAGTACTTCTTGAGCGAGCTGATCTTTTCGGGAGAGATTCTGCAAAACGTCATGTCGAAACTCGAACCACTGCTGGTGCAGGCGGAAAAAGGAGACTCCCGGGGTACGGTCGTGATCGGGACGGTCAAGGGGGACATCCACGACATCGGGAAAAACATCGTGGTTACCCTTTTGAAGGGAGCAGGCTTTGATGTTGTGGATCTGGGGGTCGACGTCCCCACCGAAGCCTTCGTGGAAAAGGTGAGGGAAACAGGCGCGAAGGTGTTGGGGATGAGCGCCCTCTTGAGCTTTACTTTCCCCGAAATGAAGACCGTGATCGATGCCCTGAAGGCTGCTGGTCTCCGGGACCAGGTAACCGTAATCATTGGGGGCGCGCCCTGTAACGAGCAGGTCAGGGAATTCACCGGAGCAGACTACTACGCCATCGACGCTGTAACAGGAGTGAACATCTGCAGGAAGGTCTACGGTTAGAGGGTCTGGGTGAAGGCCGTTCGGGTTGAAAGCCTCTTCCCCATCCCGGGGCTTTCACCCTTTATTTTTTACGATCACTGGGCAAAGGACACGAAATCCGTGAAATAACTTAAAATGCAGCTTTTGTTTTGTTTATTGCAGTTCTCTCTCAACGGAGGTAGGGAGATGGAAACGAGAATATCCAGTAAAAATCAAGAAGTGACGATCGGAGGCAGCAGAAAAACGGTTTTTATCGGTGAGCGAATCAACCCGACGGGAAAGAAAAAAATGGCAAGCGCTCTGGCGAGTGGTGACCTCGACTATGTGCTCCGGGAGGCGAGGGATCAAGTAGAGGCGGGCGCCGATGTACTGGACGTTAATGTCGGAACCAGTGGAGTTGATGAAGTAAAACTCTTGCCGGAGGTGGTTAGGCTGGTGCAGCAAGAAGTAGATGTTCCTTTATGCATCGACAGCGGCAACCCGGCGGCACTTGAGGCGGCCCTGAAGGTGTACCAGGGAAAACCCCTCGTCAACTCGGTAAGCGGAGAGGAGCGCTCCCTGGAAAAAGTGCTTCCTGTGGTGAAAGATTACGGCGCAGCGGTGATTGCCCTGCCGCTTGATGAAAGAGGGATTCCGAGGGATGTGGAAACCCGCCTGACCATTGCAGATAAGATCGTGGAAAGATGTGCAAGCCTCGGAATTCCTCTTGAGGACGTAGTTTTTGACGGTTTAACCCTCTCTCTGGGGGTCGACAGCAGGGCCGGGGTCGTCACCCTTGAAACGATCAGGAAAATCAAAGAAAAATACGGTGTGAATCTCACCCTGGGGGCGAGCAATATCTCCTACGGCCTCCCCGGGAGGGAGATTATCAACGGCGTCTTTTTAGGGGTTGCCATCGCTGCGGGTGTCACTTGTCCGATTGTAGATGTGGCGAAGGTCTGCGCGAGCGTGCTGGCCGCGGATTTGATTCTGGGTTTGGATAATTATGGCCTGCGGTATATCAGGTACTGGCGCCGCCAGCAGCAGTCGAACGCCCAAAGCTGAGCCGTATTTTTTCCAGTGTCGAGAGAATTTAGAAAGGTGGGCGCTTTTAGAATTATAAGGCGGTTCCAATTCGGCTGGGCACCCCTTTTGCTTCATATGGGCAGCCTGGGTGAAGGCCGTTCGGGTTAAAAACCTCCCCCCTCCTGGGCGGCTTTTCACCCTTTTTTTGTGTTCGCTAGGCGAAAAACATGAAAAAAGCAGAAAAAAGCTTTATAGCTTTATAAAAGCCGTGAAATGGCGGATAATAAAATGTAGACCCCGGACCAGGGTCTGGAAGGGTGAAGGACGATCACGGGAAGACAGCTTGCTCTGCTTTGCCGGCTTGCCCGGCTCTACGGCGTAGAGACCGCCTACTGCGACGCTGCAGGCCGCCTGCAAAGGGCGGGCCCGCACTCCCTCCTTGCCGCGCTCCGCGCCCTGGGGGCGCCTGTGGAGC
>NZ_JABUEX010000069.1:0-9604 GCF_013314835.1 Syntrophothermus sp. | reverse complement strand
CCCGTTTAAGGATTTAAAACAGCCTCCTGCCCGTTCTGATTCGCAAGGTGCAAAAAAGCCGCCGGTCAGGCGGCAGAACCTTAAAATATTTTCTTTTCTGGTAGCCCTAACGGGACTCGAACCCGTGCCTCCACCTTGAGAGTTACAGGGCGTATCCTGCCGCCGAAGTCAATAAATGTAAAATGCAGTAATATCAAGGCTTTGAGGAATTGGAAATGTCATACAAATGCCCTTTTGGTAAGTAAAATTCCGTTCCATTGCTGTAAGATTGCTGTAAAATGATGTGCCCGCCAAGCTATGTCCGGCAAGGGTTTGCGGGTTTATTGTCGTAAAGACCATGCTTACTTGAAAGGGCAAAGCCTTTTGAATTTGTTTCCCTTGCATAGAGTAATTACTGCACTACCCCATGCTTCCTTAAAAGCTTCAGGGCCTCTCTATAGGTTTCATCTTTTCTTAAATCTACATAGAGGAACATAACCTCTGGTTCTTTTGGGGGTGCATCCCAAATATCTGGCTTCTCTTCAGAAAGAACATATAAAATACGGAGCTTGCCGCTTTTAAACTTACGAATGCCGGAAAGCTCATGTTTGAGAAATCCAAAAGAAAGAGGGGCCGAAACTATAATTTCCTCCTTCTCGGCAATCCACTGAATAACATGAGAATCAAATTCTGATCTCAGTTTTAAGTAAAGATCGTGATACCTTTTCCGCCAGGACTTCATCATCCTCAAAACCCTCTATCATATCTGTAAGGGCGAAGTATTCTTCTTCGCTTTTGCAGGCCAGCTCAGCAACGTAAATAGGTTCATTTGGTTCTGAATATTTCCAGGCAGGCAGGTTATGAGAAAGTCTGGACAGTTCCGTGCCCGTTTTCCGGCCATACTTTTTACAAACTATGTTAACGGTCTCCTGGACTTCTTTTGAAAGCTCAGCCTTCCTCTTTGGGGCGTAACAGTATTGAAATTTTTCCTTCCCCTCTTCGTAAATCGGTATCAAGGCTGTTTTTTTGTCCCAGAGTTCTCCTTCGCCATCCTTTAACACTTCATCGAAAAAGGCTACAACGGGCCCATTTTTCATCCTGACAAAATAAAGTCCTGTAATAGAGTCCCCTGTTCTCTGGAAGTGTTCTATTTCAGCAAATAAAATTAACTTGGCAAGTTTGGTCTTGGGAACCTCTTTTGCCTTGTTTAGAAAGCCGAGAATAAGGTTTGCCAGTATTCCTTTTTTGTCCCTCATTTTATCACCCCTTTATTTTGATATTATGCCCCTGATTTCGGTGGTAGCTGCGCAATCTCTTCGCGTTTTCGTAACAGCGGGTAGAGCAGTAAGCTGCATTCGGCCTGGTTGCTATAAAAAAACCCCCGCAGGGCCGGTGCAGACAGCGGCGGTACTGCCGCAGCCCGGTCAGGTCAAGCCACGTGAGCAGATAACAACAATGCAGCAAGGACGGTGCCTGCCAGTATGTGCTCCACTGTTCTGGTGCTGCAACGTACCAGCTAACCGGCCTGCAACCAGCCAGGTAACGGTTCAAAATGTCCTGCGCTTCGCTTTTCCGGTCCTCCGGCTTTTTTGGTGCGTAACGATAACCTTCCGGCTTTTCACCGTTCGCCAGGGCAACAAAATGCTGAAACTCTTTCACGGCTTCAATAAACGCTTCAAGCGGCTCACGGTACATCTTATACCTGCAGCCCTCATGCGCCGGGCTGATGAAATGCTTACTGAACCATGTGTCATGCTGCAGCTTAATCCCTTTAACGCGGTACGGCTTGTATTCCTCCCCAGCGGGCCTCCATTCGCGATAGCCCTCCACATTCCAAAGCCCCAGCAAACCCCACCTGTTCACAAACCCTAATACCCCTTCAGGGCTTTTTGCGTCAAGCCTTGCCAGGTGGAGATGAGGCCACCGCTGCCATCCCTCGGGACGTTTGGGCTGTTCCGTGATTGGCGGGAGAGCAAGAGGCTGATACAGGTTTTTCTGTATGTCGAACGGCCTTCCGGTGGCTGCAATGTAGGTTATGCCGTCTTCCTCGACAAGCCCGTATTCAAGCCTGAACCAGACCGTTGCCTGCACCGGCAACACGTAATTCACCGTCTGCACGTCCGGGCGCATATAACCACCTTCATGTAACCGTTTTTGTGTACTGTTTTAGTTCTCGTAATCACTTTACACTGATATTTAAGAAATGTCAAACAAAAACAAGCGGTTTCAAGGAGTTTCAAGGAGGGGAAGAAAATGCAAGAGCGGAATTGGGAAAACCTGCCTGCGGTCATGGACTTACAAGAAACGGCGCGTTTCCTCGGGGTAGGTTATCGCACCGTGCTTCGGTTAGCACATCGGCAGGGGTTCCCGGCCCTCAGGCTGGGAAAGAAGTTTCTTGTGAACAGGGACCTCCTTCGGGTCTGGCTGGAGCGCGAAATGGGCAAACAGGGCAGGTAGGAAACGCATGTGGAAACGGAACCCGGCGTAGGCCGGGAGCGTGGGATGGGAGTTGATGTTCTATGTCCATTATATTCGAATCTTACCGTAATTTGAAGTGGCGCAACGGCTGGGAGGGGTTTTAATGTGGTATGAAGTAACCCGCACCCGGCCCTGCTTAATTTGTGGCAAGCCCGACTGGTGTTCCATCACCGACGACGGCACCTGGGCCGTCTGCCGCCGCGTTGACAATGGTCAGGGCACGCACAAAGTAGACAAAGCTGGTATGGACTACTGGCTTTACAAATTGACCGATGGCCCCCGCACCCCGCCGCCCGAACTCCCGGCCCGGCAGGAGTCCGAACGGGCCGATGCGGAGACCCTGCACCAGGTGTACTGCCGCCTGCTGGCCGAACTGACCCTGAGTCCGGAGCACCGCAAGAATCTGCGGAAGCGGGGCCTGTCGGACGAGGAGATAGACAGGCGCGGGTACAGGAGCCTCCCAGTGCGCGGGCGTTCGGAACTGGCCCGGAGGCTGTTAGACACCTTCGATCCGGAGACCCTGGCCCGGGTCCCGGGGTTCTACATCAGGGAAGAGGGTGGCCGGCAGTGGTGGTCGCTGGCCGGTCCCGCTGGCCTGGTGATACCTTGCCGGGATATCCAGGGCCGCATTGTGGCCCTGAAAGTGCGAAGCGACAACCCTGATGAAGAGCGCGGTAAGTACGTTTACGTTAGTTCAAAAAACCACGGGGGGCCCGGCCCCGGCGCACCGGTTCATCATCCTATATTTGATGGTAGCATTGGCGATATAGTGCGAATTACCGAAGGTGAACTTAAGGCTGACATTGCCACCACCCTTTCCGGCATCCTCACCATTTCCGTTCCCGGCGTTTCCTGCTGGCGGCCGGTCATCCCTGCCTTGAAGGCCCTGGGCGCAAAGCAAGTACTACTTGCCTTTGACGCGGATTGGAAGGTAAACCAGCATGTCAGACGGGCCCTTCACCGGGCTGCCGGTGCCCTGGTTAAGGAGGGGTTTGAGATAATGGTTGAGACATGGCCTTTGGAGCAGGGTAAGGGAATTGACGATCTTTTGGCGGCCGGAAATAAGCCCAAGACGTTGCAGGTGGCGGTAAAGGCCAAAGCCGACCCAAAGGGCAAGCCTCGAAACAAACCGCTGAACGGCCCGGCAGAAGGCGAAGACGAGTGGCAGCCCCGAGTGGCATGGCCTGACCCACCGAGACCGGAAGCTTTTCATGGTCTCGCCGGAGACTTCGTGCGGGCCGTCGAACCACATACCGAGGCCGACCCTGTGGCCCTGTTGAGCCAGTTTCAGGTCATGTACGGCAACATTATCGGCCGGACAGCTTACTTCGAGGTTGAGGCCGACCGGCACTATCTGAATGAGTTCCTGGGTCTGGTAGGCCCTACCGCAAAGGCCCGCAAAGGAACCTCCTTGGGACAGGTGCGGCGCATCTTCCGGGCGGTGGACCCGGAATGGGAAAAGAAGCGCGTCTTGACCGGACTGGCCAGCGGCGAAGGTTTGAAATGGCACGTCCGCGATCCTATCGAGAAAGAGCAGCCCATTTACGAGGAGTATGGCGGCAAGAAGGAGCTTGTCGGGGTCGAGACCTTCATAGTGGATCCTGGGGTGAAAGACAAACGCCTGCTTGCCTATGAGCCTGAATTCGCCTCCACGCTACGGGTCCTAGGCCGAGAGGGAAACACTTTATCGGCGGCGATTAGGGAAGCGTGGGACAGCGGAAACCTGGGGAACCTCACCAAGAACGACCCTGTAACGGCTACCGGGGCCCACATCTCGATTATCGCCCACATAACTAAACAGGAATTGCTGCGGTTCCTGGATTCCACCGAGGCCGGCAATGGTTTTGGTAACCGCTTTCTGTGGATCTGTGTGCGCCGGTCGAAGTTGTTACCGGAAGGCGGCCGCATTGGGGACGTGGACTTTGCACCCCTTGTTAAGCGACTAACGGCGGCCGTGGAGTTTGGCCGGAATATGGGGGAGCTAAAGCGGGACGCCGAGGCCGCAGCCTGGTGGAGAAAGGTCTATCCGGCCCTTTCGGAAGGCAAGCCGGGCCTTTTGGGTGCCATCCTGGCCCGTGCGGAGGCCCACGTCATGCGCCTGGCCTGTATCTATGCACTACTCGACCTTTCCCCCGTGGTGCGGGCCGAGCACCTGCAGGCCGCCCTCGCTCTGTGGGACTACTGCGAGCGTTCGGCCCGCTTCATCTTTGGGGACGCCCTGGGTGACCCATTGGCGGACGAAATCCTGCGGCTACTGCGGGCGGCGCCCAACGGCCTAACTAAGACGGAGATTTATGAACACTTCGGCCGCAACCGAAGCGCGGCCCAGATCAACCGTGCCCTGGGTTCGCTGCTCGAATTCGGTCTGGTGCAATTCCAAAAAGAGAAAACTGGCCGCCGACCGAGGGAAGGGTATGCGGCAGCCAAAACGCAAGTGTATATGGGGTACGAATTAAACGAATTAAACGAAGAATTGCGTGGCTCAAGCGATTCCGGTTCCGACGAATTACGAAATTATTCCCGCGAGGATATTTCCGAGAACGAGGGGGTCATGTGAAGGGAATTTTTTCGTAATACTTCGCGGTCTGCAAATCTAGTAGTGGCGCATAATTTCGTTAACTTCGTTTTTTTCGTACCAGATATTCAACTAGACGAGGAGGCTGGGGAGGTATAGCCATGAATGACGAGCTTCACATTTACGTGCTGGGGCCGATTGACACTTGGCGGGGGTTTACGCCCCTGACCCATTGGCGCTGGGGCGAAGAAACCGCGAATGTGGTGCTGCGTGCTCTGGTGGCTGCGGTTCGCGCCGGCTTTGACGGTAATCTGCGCCCCGGCGAAGAGATTTACCTGAGCGGCCTTCCGTGCGGGGACGATGAGAGCAACCACGTTGTCGTGGGGCTGAAGCAGGACAACAACGGAACAGTCTTTCTGGTATCCCCCGTAGACTTGCCCTACTTAAAGGAGCAGGCCATAGAGTACGTTCGGGTCGCGGTGCCCAGCTTCAGCCTGAGCACCCTGCGAGCCATCTTCAACCGCGCCATCCCTGTTCCCTCTCCGGAAGAAGAACTGCGGGCCATAATCGCCAGGGGAAGGCGACAGGCTGATGCGTAGACGGGCCGGAAGTGTTATGGCGAGCGAGGTGGTGAACTCATGGCCGCATCCCTGATTCAGAAGCTGGAGACCCTGGGCTACCGTTTCGAGGTGGACGGAGAGACCATCCGCTACCGGCGGGTGCTGAAGGTGGGCGACGAAGACCCGAGGCCGCTGCTTCTGGCATTGAAGACCCGCAAGGCCGAAGCCCTGGCGTACCTGCGCCAGCGGCAAGAACCGCACCCTAGGGACCGCGTGTGCCCGGATTGCCTTCATTCCGGCTCGGAAAAGAAAATAAGCCCGGATATTAAGGCACCAAAAGACCCCGCCCAGGAAGCAGCAAAAGGCCGGGTCCTCCTCCGGCGCCAGGGTTACGTCTTAATTTACTCCCACCTGCTGGGGGAAACCATTGCCCTGGTCCAGCCGGGCTTCCAGGGCAGGCTGCCTGAAGGCATGGTCTCGTACACAACAGAAGAAATCAAACTGCTGAAGGACTTAAGCGAAGACGACCTGAAACTGCTGCACAAGGCGAAGAGGGAGCTTGGTGCAACCGTTGTTCCCTACCTTGAGCGGAGCAAAGAAATGGACAGACTGGCAGAAGAGGCCCTGAAGCGCCTGGCTGCCGTCCACCCAGAAGGGGCCCTCCCCTGGGCGGAAAAGCACCGTCCCGACCTGCTGGAGATGTGCAGCAGGTGGGAAAAACGGCTGAATGAGGCTTACGAGGAGCTGGACCTGGAGGGGTTCAAAACGGCGCTGTTGAGGTGGGAGCAGGGAATGAAACTGCTGTTCAAGGCATACGAGGAGCGTGGTTGAGGTGGCCCTGATTCGGGTGCGGCTGAACAAGGCCACGCTGTACTTCACCCCGCAGGAGCTGACCGGCCTGCTGGCGAAGGACCCTGCCTTGTGGACAAAAGCGATTAAGCGCGGCAAGGCTGTCTTGCGGCAGCGGCAGGCAGAGCAGCGAGCCCCAAAGCACATTGGCGAGATACTGCCTGACGTGCTGGAGGAGATAAAGCGCCGGGCGGAAAGGGCAGGGAAATGCTGTTATGAAAGAGGCGGAGGACATCAATCAGCTTTTTCGAGAGGATGTCCGGGAGAAGAAGAAGGCCCGGGGCGGCCAGGCGGTGGCAAAGGTTAGGCCGAAACAGGTTATCACCCCCGCCGACTTCTCGTTTTACCCCAGGCGGTGGGGTTTGACTGCACCGGCGATTGTCCAAGTAGACGTGAGAACCGGTCGGGTTATGGTTTTCCGGTGGCCTTTTGAGCGGTACACGAAGAAAAATGACTAACCCATTCAAAAGTACCCCACCGGTGGACCACCAGTTCCGAACTGGTTCCCCACTCTGGGATGATGATGAAGGTGTTGAGTTGAAAGGAGGGCTGCTCTTGGAACCAAATCCTGACTACCGGGAACGTCGTGAGGAAGAAGGCGTCAAAAAGGAGATTGCCGACATCAAGGCGGAGATGCTCGCTACGGGTGAGAACCCGCTCCGGATTTGGCGGCAGCGGAAAGGACTGTCCCGCCGGGAACTGGCGATTATTAGCGGGCTTAGCTACAATGTCCTAAACGCCATTGAGGTGGGAAACCCCAAAACCATCAGCAGGCAGACCCTTGAAAAACTCATCGATGTCGGGGTCCCCGGTGATATTGCCGGGCTTTATTTAAGATGGAGAAGCAGGTGTCGGGAATTACTTGAAAGGAAGGTGGCTGAAAATGAACCGTGTAGTGGTGTGTGGACCGGGTGCCCGAAAGTATGACTTTCAGAAAAAGTTCCCCTTTAAACCCACCGATACCAAGGCGTAAACTTTGGCTTTTTTGTTGTCTTGAACCTGCTGCGCCGCCGTCCTCTGCTCCCTTTCTTTTTCCTGGCAGGGGTTGAGGACATCAGGTGGTAGACTTCCTTTTTCAGGTTCCCATCGTAAGGCCAAAGCTCAGCCTGGCAGACAGGGCACTCGTAGAAAACGTCCCTGCTTCCCGGCAGGTTTTGCTGAAGCATTGCTGCGCCGCAGAAGGGACAGACAACCGGTCTCGTTTCCATATCCATACTTTTAGTTTACCACAAAGCAACGGTCCGGATGGGTTTGCGGGCCACATAGGTGGGAGCAAAACGGCTTTTGCGGATTCCGGCAAGTTTGCCATTTCCCGCAAAACTTGTTTGCGGGCCACATAGTAAAGCGTGGGATGGCGCAGGAAGGGCGTTTTCCTGCTGGCAGGTATAAAACCCTTGCCGGAGGTTCTTTCTCCTCTTGTGCGCCAAATATAAAACTCTCCCGGCCTTATGAGCCGGATAGGCGCAGGGCGAACACCTATGCCGGGACGGTTGACTGTTTTTTGTTGTTATGCTACCATTGTATTATCCTACAGCATAAGGAGGGATGGGCGATATATATCGTCTGGACACCCATCAAGAAAAAGTACCAGCCGTACCTGCGCAAAGGCTGGCGCGAAAACGGAAAACTGAGGCAGGAGAGTTACTACCTGGGTCCGACCGTAGAGGCGGCAGAGGCGGTTTTACGGAGGCTTAAGCTGCCGGAAGAAGAAAAGCAGCGCCTTATCGCGGAACTACACCGGAAGCAACCAAAGGAGCCACCGACGGCGCAGGTGGAGAGGAAGGCGGTCCGGCAGCTAAAGCGTATTGCCGGCTGGTATCCGGGAAGCGAGAAGGTGCAGAAGGCGGTTAGCGCGGCGCTGGAAATTCTGGAAGGAGGGAAGGAGAATGGCTAAGCGTGGGCACGGGGAAGGAACCATTGTCAGGCACAAAAAGACCGGCAAATGGATGGCCCAGGCGTCTATCGGCTATGACCATGAAGGCAAGCTGAAACGAATCACGAAATATTTTGAGACCCGCAAAGAGGCCCAGGACTGGCTGGCGAAGGTCCAGCACGAAAAGAACACCGGCCAGTTTGTGGAGCCGGACAGAATCACCGTTGCCGAATGGGTGGCCCGTTACCTGGAAACATACGTCAAGCCGAAGGTAAGGCCGACCAGTTATTCTAACTACCATGACGCACTAAGGCTGCATATCATTCCGGCAATAGGCCATATCCCCTTACAATCACTGAAAACCCACATGATACAGGACTTCTACAACCAAAAGGCAGAAACCCTATCCGCCTGGATGATTCACCGAATCCACCAGATATTGAACGGCGCGCTGAAGCAGGCCGTCCGGGAAAGGTTGATTCCGAACAATCCGGCGGAATACACCGTGAGGCCGTCAATCAAGCGCAAGGAAATGGCTGTCTTAAGCCCGGAAGAAGTAGACCGCTACCTGGAAGCGGCCAGAAACGACCGGCTGTATCCTGCCTTCCTGCTTGAGCTTACGACCGGATTAAGGCGTGGAGAACTGCTTGCCTTAACCTGGGACTGCATAGACTTCGCCAAAGGTACGCTTACCGTGAAGAAATCCCTTACCCGTGTCCGGTACGTTGAGGAAGGCAGAACACGGCTGGAAATGACCGACCCTAAAACCGAAAGCAGCAAGAGGCTAATTCCTCTCCTGCCGGAAGTAATCCAGGAGCTGAGACGGCTGAAAAAGAAGCAGGCCGAAGAGCGGCTGTTCTTCGGCCAGGCATATCAGGACAACAACCTGGTATTTGCCCAGGAGAACGGAAAGCCAATTGACCCAAGAACTTTTGACCGGCGGCATAAGGCCATTTTAAAAAAGGCAGGGCTGAAACACGTCCGAGTGCATGACCTGCGGCATACCGTTGCCACAATCTTGATTCAGGAAGGAGAAAACCCGGAGAACCTGCGGGACCTGCTGGGCCATACCAGAACCTCTACAACTCTTGACCTTTACTGCCACAGCACTATGGAAGGAAAAAAGAAAGCCGTCGAGCGGCTGAAAGCAGTTTTGTCTCAATTGCAGTAATTTTGCAGTAAAATTGCTGTATGGTAAAGGCTTCCAACCCCGGAAGCCTTGATTTTTCTGGTAGCCCTAACGGGACTCGAACCCGTGTCTCCACCTTGAGAGGGTGGTGTCCTCGACCGCTAGACGATAGGGCCACAGATTGGCTGCGGGACCAGGATTCGAACCTGGGCTAGATGATC
>NZ_JABUEX010000068.1:0-10016 GCF_013314835.1 Syntrophothermus sp. | reverse complement strand
AGTCAGGGGGTTTCGGATAGTCATAACCGAATCAAACCGCTTGAAGTGGGAAAAAATCGACCCGGCAACTCTCAGGCGGTTTCTCCTTGCAGGCCGGAAGCCGAAGGCCCGCGACATGAAATTTGTGGAATAACCCGCCGGATTAAAACCCTGCGCAGTTGGAAACCCTTCCATTCCTAAAGCAACCAAAATCCTTCCGATAATAACCCTTATCGGAAGGATTTTTCATTTTGCTGGCGAAGAAAACCTTGAAAGGAAAGGAATCCCAATGAGCGGAAACGTCGTTTATCTCAAAAAAATCGCTTCCGATAACTTGAACGAGCTTTTATCGGCCTTTGAAAGACACCTGCTGGAGACCGACCGGGCGCGTTCGGCCAGGACCTATCTGGGCGACATCAAACGGTTCTGCGAATGGTTTGCCGGTTTATCCAGCATTCTGGCAGCGTCGCCGCTCGACATCGCGGACTACCGCCGCCACCTGCAGGAAGAAGGGAAGAAGCCGGCCACGGTCAACCGGTCGCTGGTATCCATCCGGGTCTTTTACGGCTGGCTGCTTGAGCAGAACCTGGTCCCGGACAACCCGGCGGAAGACATCCGCCCGGTGGCCGAAAGCGGGCTGGCCCCGAAATGGCTCACCCGCACCCAGCAGGCGGCGCTGATCAGGGCATTGAGAGAAGAAGACAGCCCCCGCGACGAAGCGATCATCTCTTTGATGCTCCACGCCGGCCTGCGGGTCGGCGAAGTCGTGAACCTGAAGCGGGAAGAGATTAAGATAGGCGAGCGGTCGGGCAGCGTAACGGTCAGGTCGGGTAAGGGGAACAAGTACCGGGAAGTCCCTTTGAACCGCACGGCCAGGAAAATGATTGCCCGCTGGCTGGAGAGAAATCCGGACGGGCCGCTGTTCCCGAACCGGTACGGCAAACCCATCAGCGCCCGCGGCGTGTTCGACATCGTGGCCGAGTACGCCTACCGCGCGAAACTTGAAAACGTGACGCCGCACACGCTCAGGCACACCTTCTGCAAGAACGCGATCGACGCCGGTATTCCCATCGACCAGGTGGCGGCGATGGCGGGGCATTCAAGGTTAGACGTGACCAGGCGCTACACGGCGCCATCTCTGCAGGATTTACAGTCAGCGATGGAAAGGATGAGCTGGGAATGAACGCAGTATCGGTTACTGAAAAACAAATCCTGCCGCGCCCGCCGGTGAAGTGGGCCGGCGGGAAAAGCCAGCTTCTGGAGCAGTTTGAGCTTTTGTTTCCCAGAACAGAATACTCTCTCTATCTGGAACCGTTTGTCGGCGGTGGCGCGGTGTTTTTCCACCTGCAGCCTGAGAAGGCAGTTTTAATCGACAGCAGCGAGGAGTTGATCAACTTTTACCTGACGGTGCGCAATCACCTGGAAGAACTCCTGATTGATTTGAGAAAGCACGAAAACAAAGCGGAATATTACTACAGGATAAGGGCATTGAATCCCGAAGAATTAAGCCCGGTTGGACGCGCGTCCCGGTTTCTCTATTTGAACAAGACCGGCTACAACGGCCTGTGGCGGGTCAACCGGCAGGGGAAGCACAATGTCCCTTTTGGGCGGTACAAAAACCCTAAAATAGTAGATGAACCGAATCTCCGCCTGGTGAGCGAAGCCCTGAAACGAGCGGAGATAATCTGCGGCGACTTCAGCCTGGCCCTGGACCACGCGAAAGCCGGCGCGATTGTGTACCTGGACCCGCCGTACCACCCGGTTTCGGCAACGGCCAGCTTCACCAGCTACACGGCGGAAAACTTCGGCGAAGAAGAGCAGAAGAGGCTGGCTGAAGTCTTCAGGGAACTGGACAGAAAAGGCTGCCTGGTAATGCTGAGCAATTCGGATACCGAATTTGTGCGCGGCCTCTACAGCGGATACAACATCACCACCGTGCACGCAAAGCGGGCTATTAACTGCCGCGCTGACCGCCGGGGCCCTGTTAAAGAACTGGTTATTAGAAATTATTCTTAGTGTTCGGAGAGATTTAAATGGCTGGATATGTTATTAACCTTGATTCTGAATCTTCACTCATAATGTATATTCAAAATGGGATTTATGCTACAAAGTTGTCAGTCCCAAACGGACAATGGCGAACACACCACGAAGGTACGTTTGCCGATTATGCCACGATGAAGCCGGGGGATAATATTTATTTTTTCATTGGAAGAAAAATATACGGAATAGGTGTTCTTACAGAAATTGCAGGTGACTGCAAATTTCTAAATTATCCGGATGCCAATAAACCGCTGAATTTGGACTACGATCAGGTGAAAAATTATCTGCTGTGGGATGAAGGTCAGGAAAGTGTGAACCAGCGGTGGATATGTGTCTTTAGACCCAGTCCCTACTTCTTTACATCCGGTATCGATATGGATGATGTTTTATCTTCAAATCCTCAGCAATTTAGGATGCTAAGAGCTTTCTGGAAAGTCTCTTTTATCAAGATAGACGATGATGAAAATCAAGCACTGATGGATGTAATACTTAGAACCAACCAGAATGCACTGCAAAATCCTGCTGGTGAAATTTTTTCAAGCGACTACCAGTCCTGTCATAACAAAATTGCAACGAAGATTTTAACGGGGAGTTATCATTTTAGAGTCAAAGAAATACTGTTAAACTGTGCTGAGGGATCGCAGTTACGCCATGAAATGGCTCTTGAAGCTGGTTTGCTGTACCAGTTGTCTGTTAAAGAACAGAACACTGTCAGTATATTCAGCGCCTGGGATTATCTATCGCATCAAGTAATTGCTTCTCCGTTCAAACCAATTGATTATATGGACAGGATGGACGTATTCGGTTATTCCTACATTCAGGGTTTTAATAATACCAAATCCAGGTTTTTGGTAGCAGAACTGAAAAAAGATGGGGCTACTACTGGTGATGTAGACCAGCTTATGAAATACGTTGACTGGGTAAAAGACGAGTACAGTTACGGGGACTATTCAATGATACACGCTTTTCTTGTTGCTTTTGATTTTCCGACGGATGTTATTGATTATGCGCGAAAAATGGGTGAACGAAAGTATATAATCGGCAGAAGACCGGCTCGTTCAGGAATCTGGGCCAATATGAAACTGGTTAGATACAGCTTTAATCGTACAACGGGTTTGATTGAGTTTTATGAGGTGTGATGATAAAAAAATACAAATGGTAAATAAAAATGGAGGTACTGTTGGTGCAAAACCAGCAGATGTTGTAAAAAAGTTTATTCATTTAACTTGAATAAGACGTAAAATTAAATATCTGTGTTTTCATATATGTTGTTATATGAGGGCTTTAAACTGTGGATACGAATATGAGTGTCCTGGAGTGGTTTGTGTGGGACAGAACGGGAATATTTTTACCCTTGCGGTTGAATGGCAAGAGAAATTACAAAACTGTAAGTATGCAGGGGAAATATATCTGGACCCTGAACTTCTGGAATTTCTAGCTAGGGAATTCAGCCAGTATATGCTCGAGGAGGACAGCCTGTATGAAACCGCCCTTGTTGTACTGGCGGTTAACTGTGCGTACCATTATTATGACGACCAGGGATTCTGGTCGCATTTTTGCCGGCTTATGAAGATAGAGAATACAATTGCGAATCAGGAAAAATATGGCAGGATTATTGAAAAGCGATTGGAACTGTTTGGGCTGAAAAAACTGAAACGTACGGGACCTTTCCGATATGTAGGGGCTATACTTGAACAATGCGGAGTATCAAAACGATATATTATCCCGCTGGCCAGTATTATTAAAGAGTTTAAAAGTCCCATGTCCTGGAACAACTTGCTAATGATGGGATACAGGCAGTTTCAGAACCGGGTTGAATTAATTAGTTGTTCTCAGTATCTGAAAAACTTCTTAAAAGATACCGCAGGGTGGAAATTTACAATGCAGATCTGTCATCTTCTCATGCTTTATGAGCAGGGTTTTATGACGCAGGCGGATCTTAAGGGATTACCCGGTTACCAGCCTGGCTTTTGGGAGGAGTTTTTGTTTCATTTTTATAATTCTTGTTTCAAATGTATTAAGAATCAGGTTCCGGTTGCATTGAAGCCTAGATTGGTGTTCGTGCCGCAGGAACGGTGTCTGGCTATGTTTTTTCCCGGTCGGGATTATGCAGTTGGTGTAAAAGTTCCTGCTATTCAAGACTTCTGGCGGTTTCCATTAACACTGTTAAAATCAGCCAATGCTTGGTCGGAATATTATGCAGGTTCGATACAAAAACCAGGAGGCCAGCAAGCCGAATGGTTGCTCCCTGGATGGATTCCCGATGGATTGCCTGCTCTATTTGACCCAGGATGCGGTTATGTTCTGCGCGGAAGGAAAGTCAAACCGGGTGAATATTACCTGTTGATTCCGAATGGTTACCATCCGAAGTGCAGAGTAATTTCAGAACTGGGTTCGGTCAGGGTACCAGGAAATATAAACTACCGGGCATGCCATGTGATGGTTGAACCCGGAACCAATATTCACGGGTATGAAATAGAGAATGATACGAATACAGATATTGTCTTAACCTGGGTTGAACCAGAAAGATTCCGACTGTGGTGTGCAGCACCCTGGCTGGATGTGTTTTCAGGTTCATTGCCGCCCCTGTATGTTTCAGACTTCAGACCAATTGAGGAACAAAGAGTTGCTTTGTTTTACACTGATGGTTCTGTTACCAGACGAATAAGAAACATGTGGGATCTGGAACAGATTCTGAAAGAAATAAATAGTAGAGCTCCGGTGGCTGGCAGGTTTTTTGTTTATAACATTGGTAGGACTGGTACATCCGAGATAGATTCTGAACTGTATGAAATAGAATTTTGCCTTCTGCCCCGAATAAACATTAAATTTGTTCAACGCTTGTATGCCTATAATGAAGAACCTGTTATTGAGGTCGATAAAATGTTTCCGGGATATTTGAATCTTGATGGATGTCGCTGTGTTGACCGGAATAGAAAAAAATGGATTATTTCGATGGCTGTCAATCAGGTTAATGGTACTGTGGAATGCCAGGATATAACAGCAGGCATTGGTTTCCCTGTTCACAGAGCTAGTATTTATTATGATGATGGAAAACCGGTTCGTTATCTCCTTTCTTCCGAACTGTATGAAGAAAAAGATCTTATATTGACTGGATACCCGTATTCTGATGCTTTGCTTGGAATATGGCAGCAACCATCCAGACATTTGCCAGTAAAATTTGATGGCAGAAGGCTGGTACGGATTACATCAAACCAGTTGCTGCAGCTTGTCAAAGATAGCAACTGTTCGATCAACGAAATTATCCTGATTACAGGTGAACATAAGGTAAGTACCGGGACAGTGATAATCGATCTGAATTCTGTATTTACGAGTGTATATGCAGGAACAGGTTGCGATGTAAGCGTATGTACCGCTAAAAATTTAATCAGAGTTCTGGACTTTTGTACAAAGATATGTCAGGGAATTGTAACGGGACATAGTTACAATTTGAATAGCTTTCCCTGTTTTCACCCCTCTTTTGATGAGTGGATATATTCTGTTTTTGCATGTGCTGGTGTATTTGATGATGTAAATATTTTGGTATCCGGCAAAAAAGTTGACTGGATTGACAGGATTAAAAACGAAAAATTAAAGCAACTGTTGACTTTTTACACTAAGATACGAAACGGTCAGTGGAACGGAAATATCCCAACGGGTGAAATTGAATTGTTACCGCCGGTTGAGCGCTGGCAAGTAGCCTTGAGACGAGTTATATTGCCATATACATCCGGGAGAAAAATACTGAATCTTTCTGAGTGGTTCGGTGAGATCCGACGTCAACAGTTAAGATATTGTAGCAGTATAGCTGGTTTGCCCGGTGGACGGTTACTGAGTACTGCTTGGGTTCATTACAACCGTCATCTTTTTGAAAGAGCCATTGCAGAACTTGAAAATATCAAAGAAAGTTCACCTCTTATTGCTGAATTGAGAGACTTTCTGCAAGTCTTACTGCTTCTAAGACTGGCCAGAACGGAAATGGCCCGGATACTGATTGAAAATAGAAAGTCCAGCGGGGAACTTGAGATGGCTTTCATGCTGCTTCAGTATGTCCTGAGAATTTTTTACGGAGAAAAAACCGGAGCAGCACCGACACACTTACAACCGGAAATTCTTGCAGAACTTCCGCTCCGAAAAGAAGATGAGATTTTTCTGAAACTTGCAGCCAGGACCTGGGTTAATGCGGCAGATGTGGAGAAAAACCCGCCTGAGTCAGAAGATTGGTTGGTACTGTGGTTTCTTGTAAACCTTTGTTCAGACCGGCACCAGAAAGCTGGAATGGCCCGGAAGCTGCTTCAGCTTGGCAAACAGATTCCGTCATCACCTGAAAAAGTTAAAATACTTGAATATTTAAAAAGTTTGGAAAGGTGAGGAGAAATGGATACGGCTTTCGAGCAATTGGAAACACTCTCGAAAAAATTTAAGCAAAACAAAAAACTGAACGTAAGAGACCTTCAGGTTGCGCAAGAACGGCTTGAAGAGCTTCTTATGAATCCAGAATACATGGAAAAAGCTTTCAAATTTATTCCAACATTGCCGCCTGCGGCTGTTTGTAGTGCTTTACTGTCTGCCTGGAACAGCTGTGAGGCAGAATACAGGGAAAAATTACTTCAACAACTTCTTGAAGACCCAGCTCTGAATACCGGTGCTGGTTGTTTCAGAAAGATACTGCTTATCAGGGATTTCATCTCTGTTGACAGGCAGATTGCTTTACGTTTGCTGATTGATACAGCCAATCATCTTACTGCTGAAGGGAAAAAAGTACCGGTGCGTACCTGTGTGATGAAATTTCGAGAAGAACTGCTGGATTCAAAAAAACTACTGGAGATACCTCTGGAAAAAAACAGTATTGGTTTAAGAGAGATATCTGGGATTGCGGCAATGATACTGATAGGGATGGTAGAAAAATGCAAAAACTGTACACCTGAGGACATTGCCTGGATATCTGATGTTTTGAACTGGTTAGGCAGGTGCCAGGTGAGAGCGGTGCTTGGACAAAAGCTGGTTGCAGAAGCAGAAAAGGTAACAAAAAACTGGCCTGTAGGCTTACAGCAACAGTGTATTGATCTGGGTCTTATACGAACGCTGGCAACACATATTTCTCAGGAACAGCCGGCGGAAGAAACAGGGCAGTTACAGGAACACGGAGTTATTACTGTTCCCCGGGAAGCCAGAAAGTCACAGCTAAAAGAGATTTACCAGCAAGCAGGGGTATTGCCAGGTGGAAAAGATCGAAGTTATAACAACTCAATCACTGGAGCAAAAAGAGAAAGTCAGGATGGTGTGTGTACGGATTGGAATGCTCGGGTGTGTCTGGAATGGCTTGCGGTACATATAGAATCTCTGGAAAAAGAAAATGAAACTTTGAGGAAGAACGTGGATGATTTAAAGCAGAAGTTAAATTTAGAAAAAATGCATATTATTGACCGTGAAAAGCAGATTATGGCTTTACAGACGGAACATCAGCAAAAGCTGGCTCTTCTTGACGATCTGGGTAAAAAAATATCTGCACTTGAAAAAGAAACCAGAGAATTACAGAACAGTTTGCAGAAGGAGAAAATTGCCCGGGAGGAAGAGGTGAAGCGCCTGAAAGATCGAATTGATTATGAATGTAATTATGTAATTGAAGAATTTAAAAACAGGATTTGTGACAGGTTGTATCCGCATTATAGATTTTATCTCGAGGCAAGAGAGCGGCCAGCAACAGAAGTGGCGGATCATCTTAAATATCTTTTGGATCGTATTTTCCGCGAACTCATTTATCAGGGCATTGGATTGAATACAGAAAGCTATTAAGGGTGATTGGAATTGAATTTCGGAGTTGATTTTGGTACGACAAATAGTGCCTGTGTGGCGATTGAGGACGGCAGGAGAGTAATCAAGTTTACAGACAGGGGCAGGCCATTTCCCTCCCTGGTTATTATTGACCGGGTAACCGGGCATGTGTACTGTGGGCGTGAAGCCTGGAACAGAAGAGAGGAACTGAGGGAATCCTGCGAGGTTATTCCATCGGTAAAGACCTTTTTAGCCTCAGACAGGGTCTGGAATATTGCCGGTCGTACGTGGACGCCAGAAATGGTGGCATCCAGGATATTTCATGCCCTGAAAGGCATAGTAAAAAAGAGAATGGGTTCGGATGAACTGAAAGAGGCTGTTGTTGCGGTACCTGTTGGTTTTTCTGCCAGTAAGCGGGCTGCACTGCGGGAAGCAGCCAGGATTGCTGGTATTGAAATAAAGAGTTTTGTCAGCGAGCCAACCGCTGCTTTATTTCGCCATTATAGCGAAATAGGGCATTATACCAGGATTGGCGTATTTGACTGGGGTGGTGGCACACTTGATGTTTCTATAATTGAGAACCGAAACGGTCGTGTTAGAGAGCTTGCAACCGGTGGTCTCAACATAGGCGGTGATTGTATTGACCGGCTTATGGCGGAGATGGTGCACAGCCGGATTGCCAGGAATATGAATAAAAAAATATCATTTGACCAGATGTCTCCGGTAGATCGTGATAAAATGCTGGCGGCCTGCGAACGGGCCAAAATAGATCTGACCTGGGATGACCTGGTAGAAATACGCATTCTGAATTACGGACCTCTGGGAGAAGTTAATGAGAGTATTAATTTAGAAAATTTTACCAGATTGATTATGCCCCAGGTTGATCGGGCCATTCAGTGTTTTGAAAATTGTGTTCAGAGGGCAGGTATGAGTCTGGCTCAGCTAGATTGTGTTCTAATGGTTGGTGGTAGTGTTAATCTCAGACCCTTCAACGAAAGAGTGGCCCGGTTATGGGAAGGAAAGGAATTTTATCCGCAGGATTCAGACTGGAGTGTGGCCAGCGGGGCAGCCAGTTTGTGTGCGCATCCGGACGGGCATCTGCTTGCCCAGACGGTAGGGCTGGTTATGTCTGACGGCAGCCTTTATCCTCTTATGAAGAAAGGTGAACATGCAGTCACAGAAAATCCTGTTACGTCCATATTCGCACTGGTAGAAGATGAACCCGCTGCAAATTTGATTTTTGCTGATGACGAAGGAAATACGCTGGGATATATAAATGTACCTGCTTTTGGATTTTTCCGTGAAAAGATTGAGGTTAAAGCACAGATTGACCGCGATCTCATTTTGCACATTCAGGCCAGAAGTATGAACAGATCGTCGCGAACTACCCAAAAGTGGCATTACGATTCGTTGCGCATGGATTATCAACTTCCGGTAGACAGGTTAGAGGTGGAAGAAGATGAATAGGCGCTCAAACATCTCCTGTATCAGCAATGTTTATGTTTTAAAAGGAGACTTTCTTGCTGATCGTGATTTTCAATCAATGGTACATGGACGAAAAAGTATCCAGAAAATGGCCAAACATCTGGTGGGAATGGCATGGGTACAGGGGGGCATCGATCTTCGCCTCTGTGAGCGATATCTTACACCAGCTCAAAAAAAAGAATGGGAGCTTGGGTACTGTGCATTGCTAGGTGACAGGGAAGAGATTGTATGGGGCCTTATCAAGTCCGGTGATAAATATGAAGTTACCTGCCGGTGTTATCGTACCGGTTGCAGGCACTTTTCTTCATGCCGGCCCGATTATGTTCCTGAAAAAGTTCCGCTTGCTGTAGCACCGGATGAAATACCTGATTGTGATGCAGGAAAAGCATCTGAGCCGACAATACACTTCGGATGGAAAGAGCCGGAGGATATTTTCGAACAGGAGGCAAACTCTGAAGAAAATGAAATTATTGAGGTCGTACTCCAGGATGAGCCGGATATTCCGCCCCTGGAATTACAAGAGGCTCCAGAGAAGGATGACAACCAGGATGTCATCATAACTGCGGGAGCAGACGAAATGATGCTGGTTTTGGCTGGCCCGGGGACGGGAAATTATGCAAAGTAATTGCTTATGTCAAGTTGATGGGCACAAACAAGCAATGAGCCTATTTATGCCCTATTTACTTGACATAAATAAGAGGCTATTGGCAGATCTTCTGTAACCAGCTCAGCAGGTC
>NZ_JABUEX010000067.1:0-10019 GCF_013314835.1 Syntrophothermus sp. | reverse complement strand
AATCATCCCCGCCGATTTCAATGGTCAGAGTGGCGGGATTTGAACCCGCGGCCTCTAGCACCCCAAGCTAGCGCTCTACCAAGCTGAGCTACACCCTGACTCCTCATCCGTATAAAATTTTATTAGCTTTTCCCTTCAAAGTCAAGGTCACTTTTTCCCTAGTGTGATTCGTCTGTGATATTGTCAGGGTAAAAATCATCTGTGAAAATGTCAGTATGAGCAGGGAGTGGATCACCTTGTCACAAAAAGAATTAAGCCGTATCCAAATATTGGAGCAGTCATTGAGCGGGTTAATTACCACGAGCTATGCGGCCTTTATCCTGAACCTCAGCGAGCGGCAGGTCTATAGGCTCAAGGCCAAGTTGCGTGAGCATGGACCTGCTGCCCTGGCCCACGGAAACCGCGGCCGTAAGCCAGCTCATACCATCCCAGATGAGGTCCGCCAACTGGTGGTGCAACTCGCTCAAACTAAGTATAGGGGGTGCAATTACTCTTTCCTCAGCGAGTTGCTCCACGAACACGAAGGTATCCTCTTAAGCCCTTCCTCTGTTGCCCGTATCCTCAAAGCTGCCGGCATCCCAAGCCCTAAAAAACACCGGCCACCTAAAATCCACCGCACCCGCCCGCGCAAATCCCAACCGGGCCTCCTCGTCCATATCGACGGCAGCCACCACGATTGGCTGGAAGGCCGCGGTCCTAAGCTCGTCTTGCTCTTAGCCATCGACGATGCCACAGGCCAGATACTCGCCGCCCTCTTCTGGCCAGCTGAGGACTTCGAGGGCTACCGCCGCCTCCTCTACGACTTAGTCACTCAGCATGGTATCCCTGTGGCTATCTACTCCGACCGCCATACCCTTTTCTTCTCTCCAAAGGACAAAGAAGACGCGGTTAGTTTCGAACACCAACTCCTGGGCCAGCAGCGTTCACTAACACAAATCGGGCGCATCCTGAATGAACTGGGCATCCGGCATATCCCCGCCCGTTCCCCTCAAGCCAAAGGCCGCATCGAACGCGCTTTCGAAACCCTCCAGCAAAGGCTCGTTATCGAGCTGCGCCTGGCAGGAGCTACCACCCTCGAAGAGGCCAACAAGGTCCTTAAAAAGTTCATCCCGCGCTATAACGAAAAATTCGCTAAACCACCGGCTGATTCTGTACCTGCTTTCCGCCCTGTCCCTTCTCACTTACGCCTGGGCCATATCTTCTGCTGGAAAGAACACCGTACCCTTAACTCCGGTTATACCATCCACTTTGAAAGCAAAGCCTACCGCGTGATTAACCCTAAAAATGCTCCTTTCATACCCCTTCGTTCAGTTGTAGAGGTCCATAAGCTTCCGGGTGGCTCCCTCTACGTCGCTTGGAATGGCCACATTTACCCCTTAGAGGAACACGTAGAGATAAGCCCTGCATCCAAAGGTAAAGCCGTTCCAAGGCCTGCAGAGGTAAAAGAAAGGGCGGGTCCTCCTCCTTCCCCCCGTAGACCCGCTGAAAACCATCCATGGCGTAAGCCATTCTTACCTCGCAGGTCGTATTATACCACTTATACCACATCCCTGACAAATTCACAGACGAGTTTTACCTGACATTTTCATTGACGCTTGACAGGTCACTTTTTCCCTGATGGCCCTTTCCCAATTATCAAAAAATTAACTGGAACAAGTTAAAATTGAGGAAAGGAATCAATAAATCGCGGCCAGAAAAAAGCCCCATCGCAAAAAAAGGAGTTCTGACCTGGACTAAGCGTAACTGTGCATCCCCGGAAGTAAATAATTAACGCCAAAAAAGGTAAACAAAACTGCCAAAAAACCCACGACTACCAGGATTGCGGCCGGACGGCCCCGCCAATTCCGGTATTTGCGAATGTGCAAGTAAATCCCGAAAATAATCCAGGTCACCAGCGACCAGGTCTCCTTAGGGTCCCAACTCCAGTAACTTCCCCACGCTTTTTCCGCCCAAACGGCACCGGTCACAATGGTCAGAGAGAGCATCATGAACCCGAAAGCCACCACCTTGTAGATCAGTTCATCCAGCAACGCTTCCCCTTCTTTAACTCCATCGTCCCTGTACCTCCACAGGTATAAAACGGACAGCCCGCAGGCAAGGGCAAAGGCGCTGTAAGCTACCACCGCCGTCAGGACATGAACTGTCAACCAGCCGCTTTTTAAGGCCGGCATCAATGGAGCGACGGCATTTGGCTGCTCCGGCATCACAACCCAGATAAAGGCCAGTAGGCCCCAGGCAAAGGCCAGCACAAAGCCGCCTGCCGCCTTAACAGCTGTACGCAATTCAAAAATCAAATAGAACAGCACTATCCCCCAGGCAAAAGCAAGCAGAAACTCGTATCCGGTTGCCAGGGGAAGCCTGCCGGTCAGCACTGACCTGGCGATGAGCGCCACAGTGTTTGTGGTCCAACCCAGCCCGGTTGCAATTCTGCCCGCCTTCCAGGCCATCTGCCGTCCGGTGGCATACCAGAAATAAAGAATCATACCCAAAAAATAGCAGACAAATGTGGCAGCTAACGCAATTTGCTGCAGCGAACCCAACTAAACCTCCCCCTCTTCTCCATTGTTTTTCGCCCCTGCACCCCACAGACGCGGCTGGTAGAGCGCCATAAAAATGCCGGCCAGAAGGAGCACGAAACCTGCCCACACAAAAATGATACCCGGGTCGCTCTTTACTTTCAACGTAGACAAGGGTACAGTTTCCGCAAATCGGAAATTGACTTCTTCGGTAACTGAAACCTCTTCTCCCAACCGTGCAATACCCACCCCAATCCGCTCGTGCCCTTCATAAACCGAGAAGATGACCCTAGGGTTTGCCGGTTCTAGATTCTTCGATTCCATCCCGTAAGACGGGTCGTAATTGGGAATGTAACGGTAGAGAAGCACCCGGTATCCGGTACCGGGGATGTTGACGAACTCACCCTCTTTTACCAGCGCCTGAACTTCGCCGTCGGAGTTACCAAACGCCACCCTGACTGCCCAGCCGTATCTCTCCTGATACACTGTTACCCCGCGATACTTGAGGGGGTGGTTGACGGATATATCAAAGGTTCCGATCCTTTTAGACCGGTCCCATATTGTTACGCGGGAAATGAACTGGGAAGGAGAACCATCGGGGTATAAATCGATACGGAAATCGTTCAGATGAAGATTGAAGGATTTCTCCTGTCCGAATACTTGAGCCATTGACGCGGTTTCTCCCTCGGCAATGCTTACAAAAGCTTCTCTCCCCCAAAAAGAGTAGACTGCACCTCCGAGCAAAACGAATAAGAAGCCGGCATGTAAAAAGAACAGGCCAAAGGAACGCCAGTTTCCTTGTCGCAAATCCTTACGCGTGGAAAATATTACTTTACAGCGTTTTAAGGTACAAAGCAGCATGTTCAAAAAAAGCAGCGCCAGCAGCAACTTGAAAAACCAGGTGTGGTAAAAGCCGTCCAGGGAGAACAGAGCGGCTACGGCAGCAATTCCCCCGATAATAATAAGCAGCGCAAGTCCCACCCGCACGGAACCGAAAAAATCGATCGCCTTTTTCACGGTTTTATCTTCCTTCCCGGTCAAATCCAGCCAAATCTATACAAAAATAAGGGAAAGGGGCTCGCAGCATCCCGCTTTCGCCCCTTTCATACTTTACAAATTGTTAAACCTGTTGTCGACAAGTGATTTTTCTCATATCACCTCCTGCGATCAAACCTCTCTGTCTATTCCCAGGGCTGCTCCTGACATGCGTTCTGAGCACAGAGACGCCCGAAGTATACAGTAGCAGCAATAGCGGTACCGCTGCCCGGATAGTATGGTCCAATAAAGCCGCCGGCGCACATACCCCCTGCATATAATCTGGGGATGACTTTCCCTTCGACATTCATTACCTGACCCTTAGTATTTATTTTCAGCCCTCCACAGGTACCCAGGTTTCCTTCTTTAACCTTGGCGGCATAGAAAGGGGCCCTGGCGATCGGCTTGAGGCCCAGCTGCTTGTTGAACATGGTATCCTTGCCCTTAGCAGTATCACTATTCCACCTGTTAACAGTATATTCCAGGTTGTCTGCATTGACACCGATTTTTGCGGCCAGTTCCCTGATGGTACCGGCCGTTTTGATGGAACCGTCTGCAATTTCTTTGCTGAGGTCGTGGCTCCAGGGTTTGAAAATCCCGCCAATAACTTCGCCACCCATGTTTTTGGTATTCTCATCAAAGATTGCCCAGGCTTCGTGCCCTTCCTGGTTGAAAACAGCCCTCATGCAGTAAGCGTAGTGAGTAGCCTCGTTGACAAACCTGAGGCCGTATTTATTTACGTATATTCCCGGCACCTCGGGTATGTCCTGAGATAAAGGAGCAATGGCAACGTTGTAAAATGGTACCCCGATGGTGCCTCCCATTGCCGCCAGATCCGCTCCAAGGGCCATTGCCATTCTAATGCCGTCCCCTGTGTTCGTTGGAGCCGAGAGAACCGCTCCGGTCTCCATCGCCCAGAATTGCTGTGGAGAGAAGGTCTTGGCCATATCTTTATTATGATCAAAACCGCCTGTGGCGAGGATTACTCCTTTTTTGGCTTTGACGGCGATTTCTTTGCCACCGCTCTGGGCCCTGACTCCTACAACTCCCTTTTTCGGATCGTAGATTAACTCTCCAACCGGAGTTTCCAGCATGAATTCAGCCCCTTTTTTCTGGGCCAACTCATAGAGAATCTTTACGTGAATCTGTCCCGTGCCGGCCTTAGCTGCTTTCCCGGCGCCGCCCGGGACATGGATGCGGTCTGTCATCAATTCAGGATCGATGTAGGGAATCGGAGCCACCCCATAGACAGAAACATAGGTTAAACCATGAGCCACCAGCCAGTCGATATTACTCGGAGCATTATAGGCCATTGCTTTAACCAGTTTGGGATCCGCAAGTCCTTCGGCAGCCTGCATCCAGTACTCGTAGTGCTTTTCCGGAGTGTCGTCCTGGTATCTTGTAAATTCTTTCTGAAACTTTGTTCCCGCAGCCTGGATTACTCCTCCGGAGAGTGACGTAGTGCCACCGACCATGGCGGCCTTTTCCAGGACAATAACCGAAGAGCCCTTCTCACGAGCAACAATTGCAGCTACGATACCGGTTCCGCCCCCGCCGACAATCACGATATCCGCTTCTTTGTCCCACTTGGTGGGAACCGCCGAGCCGGAGGACGAGCCCGACCGGCAACCTGTCAGAACGCCCGCCCCAGCCACTGCTACGCCTGCGACGGCCATCCCCTTGATAAAGCTCCTCCGCCCGATTTTGTTCGTCAAAATAGCCTCTCCTTTCCTATTCATCAAGATAAACCTCTCCCTTCTTAAATCTTAAACGATGCCCATTTTTTAAATCCAGTCAAAAGTATGACATTGAGCGCAATAGACTTTTGACTCTCTATGCATCTTGTGACAAGCATTGCACTCAAGATTGCCATAGTGCGGGTTTTCGTGGGGGTTGGGCTCTAGCTTCGCGGTACGCTCCGCAATTTTCTCATAACTGCCATGACACTTGAGGCATTCCTGCTGAGAAACCTTAAGTTCTGGCAGGGGAGTTTCATATTGCCCCGTGATATATTTCACGCCCTCTTTTGCCTTGTCCACATAGCTACTCTTATGGCAGTCCTGGCACCTCACATCCGCCTGCCGGTGTTTACTTGCCAGCAAAGTACCCTGGGACCATGATTGATAATAGGGGCGGATAATATGACAGGCAGCACAAAAAGAAGGATTGTGACTGGCCCGCACCAAATAAAAGCCGAAACTCAAGCCGATTACTGCAACAGCAATAACCAAACCGATTATGATCTTCTTTCCTTTTGTCAAATACAAAGTCGAACACCTCTTTAAAAGAACCAGGATTCTGTGATAATTACAGCCCCGCCAGTTTCTCCCGGTTTGCCTGCAGCGCCTGGAATTGCAACACCCTGCCAAATTACTGGTTTTATGCCTTTTGTTGTTTACGTCCAGCCTCAGAGACAAGTCTCCCCTGGCAAACCCATAAGCTGCTCCGGGGAAAACCGAGCAACTCAACTCCAAGGCTGTTTACCTGAACTATTCTACCGCTGTTGCTGACCGCCAAAAGGCCCAACTCTATAAGGTATTCAAGTATTTCTTGATAATTCACTGAAAAGTTCCAGGCATCGCTCCTCTTGTTGCTGAAGCAATTGAGCCTTGGTAGCATCCGCCACCGATTTTACCATTCCAATCCAAGGGTATTGGAATAGGCGTATTCGATGTTTTGGGCTGTCCATTGGCAGGGTGTTGAACACCCTCCCGTCTGCGTCGTGACTGGAGCCACGGAATCCGCGATGTAATAGAACCTCTGGAGATAATACTCTGCTCCGACCGTTTGCACTGCCCTGTTGATTAACAGGGCAAAGATATAGGCGGCAGTTCCCATAGTTCGTTCATTGATGGTGACCCCTTGAGTTATGTCGTACTCATCTTTTAATCGCCTAACCTGGTCGCCGTTTCCGACAAGCTCAAGAATTCTGTTCGTCCAAAAGAGCAAAAACAAAATCCAATTGCCCTGCAAGCTTGTAGAACTTGGTACGTAAGAAACGGAACAAGGGAAGGGGGTTCACAGCATCCTGATGTCGCCCTTTTTGTATATTTTTTCTCTGTTTAACCTGTTGTCGACAAGTGATTTTTTCTTATGTCTCCTCTGAACTGCGTAACGGGTATAACCAGTGATTCTGCCAGTACTTCCGTAGAAAACCAACCCCGGTCTATGCCCAGGGTTTCTCTGCAGCAGCATTCTTGCCACAAATACGCCCAAAAGTAACAGTGAAGGAAACAGCTGTTCCGCTGCCGGGATAAATTTTTCCCCGCCAACCGCCTGTGGTGCTGCCGGTTGCATACAATCTTGGAATCACTTTGTCGTCCATATTGAGTACCTTACCCTCAGTATTAATTTTTAAGCCTCCTGCAGTATCGCAGGTGGCAGGTACAGTTTTTGCCGCGTAAAATGGTGCTCTTTGAACTGGTCCTAGACCTACCTTTTTACCGAATTCTTGATCCTTGCCTTCCCTGGCATATTTATTGTATGTATTTACGGTTTGCTCAAGAGCATTCGGGTCTACATTGATCTGCCGAGCCAGTTCCCTGATTGTATCTGCCTTTTTTACCCAACCTTTTTCAATTTCTTTTACACAACCATCACTAAAAGCAGGTACAGCGATCACTTCTCCCCCGAGGTCAGTTACATCCTGATCCCAGATTGCCCATACAAATCCTCCTGGTTGCTCGGCGATCTTTTCATAAAGGAATTCATAGTAGAGGTCCTCGCTGAAGTGCCTCTTGCCGTCGGTGCTTACAAAAATACAGGGTTTGCCCCAAATAGGAATTACCATACAGGGGGTCATTTCAGGAGTTGTGGGCACCCCAATGGTAGCCGCCTGTGGTATCCACATGTTCACGATCTTGGCGCCTATCGCCATACCCATTACAATTCCATCACCCTGCTGATGCATAGAACCAAAAGAGCCACCGGTTAACAATTTCGGCATGAAATTCTTTATCAACTCCTTATTCCGGGAGAACCCGGCAGTGGCTAACACAACTCCTTTTTTAGCCTTAACAAAAATCTTTTTTCCTTCCTGGTCGGCTTCTACACCCAGAACCTCGTTTTCACTATTTGTAATCAACCGTTTTCCTCTTGTCTTAAATAAAAACTTGACATTCTTTTTTTGAGCGGTCTTATACAGAACTTCTGCAATTGGCCTCCCGCTGTGAGCGTCCGTTATATGACCTCGTGCCACCGGAGGTGTAACATCGGCGTAATCCCTCTCGTTTCCAGATATGTAGAGGTTCTCAACGGGAAAATTAACACCCAACGCAGCCAACCATTCGACTGTCTCTCCGGATTTTTGTGCCCAAACCCTCCTGAGATCCGGGTCTTCAAAGCCTCCACCTACAGCTGCCAGGTACTTTTCAAATTCCTCGGCAGAATCCTTGATCCCCGCCTTTTTCTGAAACGACGTATTAGCGCCCATTACGACCCCACCGCATATTGCCGTATTAGAGAAAAGGGGGGATTCCATTACTTCTAAAACCATGACAGAGGCACCAGCATCGGCTGCCTCAATAGCGGCAGCTAACCCGCCACCGCCTGCACCGACAACCACAACATCCGCTTCCTCATCCCATTTTTCAGGGATTCCTGTTGTCCCCTCTTTTTTGGGAAACATCTGGCTCCCGGCTATAGCCCCAACTATCAAGCCACCTCCACCAACACCTGCCAACTTAATGAACTCTCTTCTCGATACGCCTCCAGTCCCGTTCTCTACCATTTGAGAACCCCTCCTATCTCGATTCATCAGCCTGGATTTGTAGCAATTATCGTGCCTAACGGTTTAATCGGCCCTAAGTTTCCGAAATGGGGCAGGGTTAACCCTTTTTGTAAGGGAAACAGAATGAAGCACCTGTAGCGCACCTCCATTAAAAAACAAGTGTCGCACAATGCGACACTTAACAACCTATTCATCTTCTATTTATGACGTTATATCACGCATTTAACCTGTTAAGGAAGCTGTATCAAATTGCGACATAGTTCACATTGTTACACTTTCTCATCATACCATTATTCTAAATTTCCTAAGGTGCCTGTAAAGTGTAGCCCTGGAAATCCCTAATTCGGATGCGACTTTAGTTTTATTGCCTTTAAAATGAGTCAAGAGCTTAATAATCATTTCTCTTTCATAATTTCTGATACTGAGTATTTCTCTATTGGAAAGGTCACTATTACATGATCTAACTTCTTCAGGCAAGTCTTTAACGTCTATATAACAAGAATTTGTTATATGTACAGCCCTTTCAATAACGTTGCTTAATTCCCGAATGTTCCCCGGCCAGTTATAGTTGTATAACTTTTCCAATGCTTCTGGTGTGATGCCTCGAATCTTTTTGCCCAATGAGGTTGAGTATTTTGAAATAAAATTATCAACCAATAGAGGAATATCGTCCTTATTGCGCTCCCGCAATGGCGGCAACTCAATATTAAGCACATTAAGCCTGAAAAAGAGATCTAGCCTAAAACGCCCTGTTAATGCATCTTCCCGGAGCTTCCGATTTGTAGCTGCAATGACTCGTACATCTACCGGGATACTGCGCGCACCCCCGATCCGGGTAACCTTTTTATCTTCCAGGACCCTGAGTAAAACGATTTGCATTTCCAGAGGCATTTCCCCGATTTCATCGAGAAAAATGGTGCCATTGTGAGCCAGTTCAAATTTACCAATATTGCCACCTTTTTTCGCACCTGTAAAAGCTCCTTCCTCATAACCAAATAGCTCAGCTCCCAGCAGCTCCCTTGGAATTGCAGCACAGTTGACTGAAATGAACGGGCCATTACGCCTTAAACTGGCGTTATGTATAGCCTGGGCAAATAGTTCCTTACCTGTGCCGCTTTCGCCTAATAAAAGAACAGTCGAAGAACTTTTAGCTGCCGTTTTTGCTAAGTCGATAGCTTTAAGCAAGTTTTCGTTTTGCCTAATGATATCACTAAAAACAAACTTTGCATTAGAATGAGCCAACCTATTTACAATCTTTTTAACTAACTCGGGTTCTCTCAAGATAACGATTGCCCCTATTGTTTTCCCTTGATGATTGACAGGATAACAGCTTAAGCTAGAATCAACAACTCTGTTTTTAGTATAAATTGTAACACCATGCTCAACAATCTGCTCCTTCTGTCGTTTTAAAACTTCATATACGACCCCTAACTCTGTCGAAATAGATTCTATTTTGGAACCTATAATCACATCCTCGGTTAATTCGAGCAACTCAACGGCACGGCTATTAGTATGGGTGATTCTTCCTAAATTATCTACGACCAAAAGACTGCTACCGAAAGATTCAATTATGGTGTTTTGAAAATTACTTACAAGTTGCGCATTTTGTTTTTCTCCTGCAACCTCTATCTTCCCTTTCCCCGGGCAAGAAGCTAAGCTATTAACCAATAGCTAACCAATGGCTCTCCAATTGTTTACCTCTCCGGCTCTGGCGGCGGGAGCTGAAGTAAAAAAGTTTT
>NZ_JABUEX010000066.1:0-10138 GCF_013314835.1 Syntrophothermus sp. | reverse complement strand
GGTAAACGGTTTTGGTCTTCAGGGGGATTGATGATCGCGGGACATTCTATCCAAAGTACGGCGAACAATGTGCGCGATGTAAGCATCTCTCGCTTCATTCAGCGGAAGACGGCGTCGGCTCTAAGTGTACGGCGTTCAAGCGGATACCTCGTGAGATCCTCGAAGGCAGGTTTGACCACCGGAACCCTTACCCTGGAGACGGAGGGATAAGGTTTGAGCCACGGCGAGACTTGAGCGAATCAGCTGTTGAAATACACCACATGCCGCCCGGTCAGTTAACTCCCGCAGGTGGGGCGGTTGCGGAAGTCTACTATTTCGACGAAGAAGGGAACCCTGTGCCCAAGGCCATTGCCACTCGTGTTATCATCCGTGAACTGGATTCTGACGGCAGACTAATACGGGAGACTTTCGGAACTAAGTCGAAGGGGTAGCCAGCAGACAGCCAGCAGAGCGTACACCCCCTTGGTGAATTTCGACTTCCCAATATAGCCGTGTTCGCCCTTAAGCGGCACAAGACCGGACAGGGGAAGGAACGCCTCCGGGCCGGGGAGGTATGGCAAGACCGGGGCCCTGTCTTCACCACGGAGATCGGGACGCACCTCGATCCGTCGAACGTCCGGAACCGCTCCTTGTACCCGGTCCTTGAGAAGGCAGGCCTGCCGAGGATCCGCTTCCACGATCTCCGGCACACCTGCGCCACGCTTCTTCTCGCCCAGGGGGTCCATCCGAAGTTCGTTCAGGCCAACTCGGGAACAACCAGATCAGCGTAACCCTAGACATCTATTCCCGCGTGACACCGACGATGACGAAGGAAGTCGCCGGGAAGATGAATTCCCTCTTCGCCTCCAAAAAAGAACCGCCGGTGACACCCTACCCGATTCACCGGCGTCCGCACTGACGGGGCAGGTTTTCGATGGCGTAGCTAGGCGGCTCGCCACGGCCCTGCGGGCCTCAAGGTTCAGGGGGACCTCCGAGTGCTCATTTCCCTCGCTCCTGTCGAAACCGGGTTGGACTTTAGCAGCCGCCTTAATTTAGCCGTTCGACCGTCGCAAGCATGCCTTCGTCTCTTTCGTGTAGATCGCCGTGGTTTCAAGCTTTTCGTGTCCCAGGAGTCCCTTGGACAGTTAGTAGCTGGGCGCCAGCGCGGCACCAGGCCCTCAGCTTGTCCTTTGGTTTCCACACCGCTCAGGTCTACCGGCAGCCACTTAGTTGAGCCCGATTCCTCTTCCGTCCTGAAACGCCGCAGCCAGTACCACAGCCGGTGAGGATTTACCCCGTGGGACGCGCACCACTCCCTGGCGCTAAGACCGCTGGCTCTGTACTCCGCTATCCACTGCTGCCACTGCTGGCGCCGTGCCTGCTGTTCAGCCTTGGTCATCGCAGAAAACCTCCCCGATTCACGCAAGTTCGGGGAGATTATCCTTCACTACGCACCACAAGGCCAGGTGGGGACAGTTTGACGCTTACGCGTATTTTGAGAAAACGGATGTTGTTAAGGCTAAGAGAGTATTGCAGGGGCATACGTGCGTGGTGGGAGGAATACCAGTGAGCCTGCTGGCCGGCGGTACTCCTGCGAGGATAGAGGAACACGTGAGGGAGCTGCTGGAGCAGGTGAAACCCGGCGGAGGTTTCATCCTTTCTCCGAGCATAGGAACAGCTACTGCGGATACACCTGTCGAGAATCTCCACGCCCTCATTGAAGCGGTGGAAAAGTATGGTTAGGGTTCGGGCGTGTGCAGTGTGCGCCTCAGAAGAGGGCTACAAGCTTTTGGAGTAGCTCAAGAACAGTGACGGACCCTTCAGGCCTCTACATCAACAGGAGGATTGATGTAGAGGTTTTTCCTCTTTGGGATTGAGCTGTACCCAATTTCCTTGGACACGAAATTGGCAAGAGAGGGATACAGCGTTGTATAAAGGGAGACGATGTGCGTCCTGCTACCTTGAGGTGATGGGTGATGTACTCCCTGGTTTCCGGGGCGGTGAGTTCCCGCATGTGACCGCACCATGAGCCGCTGGGTAATATGGTCGTAGCAGGGCTTCGTTTCGGTCTGTTCCAACCCGAAGGAGAGCCGCCAATGACCTCTTTCTGTCAAGGAACACATTTGCTCGACTCAGCATACGCTAGAAACTATACCATCGCTAGGGATTCTAACCAATCCTTACCCATCCATTTGGTCAGTTTGTAAGTATCAAGTCGACCTCTCCAGGTTTCGGTTCTGGATCTCCAAAGAGAGCTGTTTGTGGGCGCCGCCGGAAGGGTGCAGGTTGCACATGGATCCGCTTGCGCGGAAAGGCTTTCCCAAGGATTTCTTCCGTAACCTGCCGGGTAAAGTCCCTAGCATCTGTCCTCACATAGATGGTGGCATCCGGCGCCATCATCTCTGCAGCAGCGGCAAATACCGTTTGCAAAAGCTCGCGATACCTTTTCTGGTTGTTGTGCCGGCTCTCTCTCACCCAGGCTTCGCCAACCATGCTGGGCAACTCTGGCCCTCCTAGCAGCCAGTAGCGCAGCCAGTGATCGTAGTAGTAGGATGTCAGCCCATAATACGGTGGTGAGGTAAGGAGCAACTGGTAACGTGCTTGGGCAGTCCCCTGGCGAGCAAGCAGAAGCTCGCGGGAATCCCCCAGGAGCATCTCGCTGATCCCAGGATGTAAGGTACCCAGGGCGTACCGCCAGCGGATGCGCGGCACCAAGAAGCTCACCGGGTCGATTTCGGGTGGCTTCATGTCTCGTACTTTCCACCAGCGGACCGAATAAGCTGGTGCCATTGATTTCTGTTGGCGCATCTGGTTCGAAAGTGCTTCTCCACGCTTACCTTGAAGGTAAAGTAGTATAAACGCCATAAGCGTCGCGTCTACTGGATCATCTTTCCACCTAAGATGCTCTCTCGCCGCTAGCAGAAACTGGCGCACGCCGGGGGCAAAACACCAAAGATAGAACTCGGGCAGCTGGCTGGCTTCGTGCGCGTACGCACTTGACCTAGCAGCGATGTCTTCGAGACGCTGCAAGACCCGCGTGACATCCGCTGGAGCGAGCTTCACAGCACCGTAGAGCCAGCCGACTGGATTGATTTCCACCCCAAACCCGCAACGATTCAAAGCGGCGGCCGCAGCTACCGTCGTTCCGCGCCCTGCAAACGGGTCAAGCACCATATCTCCTGGTTGAGTGTACTGGGTCACGACTTTCAGAGCAAAATCGACGGGAAACATCCCGTAGTACGGCCCAAAAGATAACCAGCGTACAGCATTCTTGGGCACTGTCGGAACGTCCCTAACGTGGTCCACGCCGCACCAACTCCTTGACCAGCTGCTCCAGTACTCGTGTCCCTAGCCCTCTGGCAATTGTTGCTTGTGCGTGCGCCTCAACAAGAGGCACAACTAGGTCAGGATGCCGCGAGGAGACCAGAGCATCTAACAACGCCACAGCTTCGGGAAGCCTAGGAAACTGGTCGGGGAAGGCTACCGAAAGGTCGCTGTCGCCCTCTTCAAGATACGGAGTCATTCCTACTATCCGGGCTCCCGAGCGCGTCTTGTAGAAAAACTTGCGACCGAAATACGTCTGGTACCCATATGGCCGCTCGCTCTTTGTGAGCACAATGTGATCTTTGATGTACGCGTCGGTCAGCAACAAAACGGTTCCTGGAGGGAAGGTGCCCGGCGATCCGGTAGTGCTCGTATCAAGGCGGATGAAATGTTCCAAAAACGCCCCCGACTTCTCGATTCCCAGAAGCAGAATATCGCGGCCGGTAATTCTTTTGGCCGCCTGGTTAAGACGCTGCAGTTCTTTGCTGATCGCATCCTTCAGCCACGCCGGATGACCAAAGACCGCAAGCGGGCCATCTACCACCAACGCAATCTGGGCTAGACTATCCAGCCACCCCTTCTGTTCCAACGTGCGGAGGAAATTGATCAAAAGTAGTCGTTCTATAACCTGCATGGCCTCGCCGTAGGCTTGTCCGCTAGGTCCGGTCAAATTGAAGGACTCATGGATCCTTAGCGCGTCTGTTGAGTACAGGGGGCGCTGTAGCGAACACGAGCAAGTGTACGCACCTAATCCGCGATCAAAGGATTGCGTGTCCTTAGGGCAATCATCGTACGGGCACCGCTCGTCTCTGGCACTGCTTTTATAACTAAGAAGCGCATGGTACGTGTCCAGCAAGCTTTCCCCATCATCTGCCGACCGTATACTGGCCAACTCTTCAAAAAGCTGGTGGCGAAAGGAATGTTTTGGGTCGCGGGCGTCGCTTCGCTGCACATTGCATCCGGGTAGCACCAACTCGCCCGCCCCTGTTCGCACCGTTCGGTTGACCTCGGGTGGCGCAGGAAACTGCTCTGCGGACAGGTGCCTAATCCGCTCGAGGTCCAGCAGAACCAGAGCCACGGACACAAAGCCGACCTCGGCTCCCGGAAAACCGTTTTCTACAGGAACCTGCGTCCAGCTCCCGTCAATGGCGATAACGAAGCGGGGAAGACTGTCACAGCCCGTCTGGTCAATACGCAGCAATTCCTCTGCCTTACTGGCTCCTCCCCGTTCGGCAGGTGAACGAACGACACAGCTAGCCAGAAAACCTCTTACCTTTTCGCTGCCAGCTATCCTCGATAACGCTATATAGCCTGAACGTTCTCCTGTGTTGGGCACTAGGATTCGCTCCTTTCGGCTTCTTGCACGCTGTCGGCTCCTCCTCCGGTTTCTTTCGCAGCCGTACTGACCGTTTCAACGTAGAAGCGATCTATTTGGGCTGGCACCACGTAAGGGTTGGAGAGCGTCTTCACCCTGATGAACCCGGGATCTTGCCCTCGCAGGATTGAAGACTGGTAGTCCGCGAAGTCATAAAACTTCACGAGTTCTCTTGTCTCATCAGTGTTGTTTAGGTGACCTATGAACCAATTAGCGGTGTTTTTTAGCACACTCCTGTGGATGCTGGAAACCTCCTGGGTAGCATAGACCAATCCTATATGCAACTTGGCACCTTCTTTAGCGACCCGTGGCCAGATACTCCGTGAATCGTCGGGGTCAAAGTCTGTCCCGCTTGGCAACAGATTATGTGCTTCCTCAACATACACTATGATGTCCGGCGGTATCTGCCCGCCGGAAAATACGCGCTGATGTGTCCGGAAAATATGCTCCATAACGCGATCAGCGTTTAATCGGTTTAGCTCCGTGTTACCCAGAGATTGGTCAACAATCACCAACCGTCCCTTATGGAGGTCTTCGCAAATCATGTCTGCAAAGTCCCGATTTACCGTACTGGTATGCTGATTGAGCGCCCGCTTGACCAGCACTGGGCCATTGCGTTGCGCGAGCATACCGATGATGCCCAGGAAATCTTCATCTGCCCAACTGGACCCAGATGAACTTTGGCTCATGTATTGCCTATTAAATTCTTCATAACCCGTGTCGCTCATAGTTATGAACGAGTATAGCACCGCCAAGGCATGGGCAAGCTGATCCCAGCTCATCCTCTGACCAGCGCTGACTCGTTCTAGCACCTGTGCAGCATCGGCAAACTGGTGTGCCTGCGTATGCTTGCTGTTGCGCATTGCTTCAATAAGTTCACGGTTAAATAGTCTCTCACCACGAGGGTACTTGAAGATTTCTGGAGGTTCAAAACCTGCTTTAGATAATAACGCCCTGTACGCCAAGCAGCGACGCCTGTGGCGGGTTATTGTGCTCTGATCGGCTCCTTCTAATGGAGCATCCACCGAAACCCTCCTGAATGCTTCAACGTACCGAACTTTTTCATTGGCAAGTAAGTCATCAATAAGCCGTTTCCCGAGCGGTAGCATCTCGTTCAGGTAGAAATTCACCTTCATTAAGCGCCGATCAGGGTCGTTGGGATGTGGTTCGGTTCCGTAGGTGACTACATCATGGGGAACGCCAGCCGAATGAAGCCTCCACACATTCTTGAGTGCGCCTCGGTCCTGAACGTTTTCGTTAGCGTACTCTCCGTTGTAGTCGAAGATAAGCTGACCGATTCTTCCGTGTTCGGGATTTCGGTACCGCAATTCAAAAAGCGTCTTTGCAATAATCTTGGTTGTGTTAGATTTACCCGTCCGCGTCATTCCGAAAAGAGCTGTCTTTTGGCGCAGCAGGTCGGTAGGAGCTATGCTGATTCTGACGGTATCTACCCCATGCCCCTTTCGATCGGTAGAAGCATACCGGACACGACCGATCTCAACGCGCTCGTTCTTCAAAGGATGGTCTGCCAAACGATCAGGGTCTCTGTAGTTAGCTATAATCTCCAGAGCCTTACCCGAGGGCTTATAAACCTTAAGGGCGTAAGCAGCATAATAGTTCGAAATATCCGCTCCGAAGCGTCGCACCAGCGTGCCGTCTTCCTGACGGTCAACATAAAAAGTACCCAACACCCGGCATTTTAAGCCTGCAAACGACAAAAGATTCCTCGTGTGCAGGTCTAACTGATCCCTGTCCCAGTAGCCATGCTGCTCTGACAGGTTTTGCGCGGCTTCAGCCCGAATTCGAAAAGCCTCAGCGTCATGTGGCAAGGCCGCGGGGCCCTGCACGCGCAGCAAGATTACGCAGGCATCTTCGTCGTCCCAGTCGCAGTTAGGCCCCGGCCACTTCCTCGTAGCTATTAGGAAACACTGGGCCGGAAGTCCTCCGACTACGTGGCGATAGTGGTCGTGAACTTGAATAATCGCCTCATCATACGATAGGGAGATCACTTCACCAACGTAGCGGTCCGTTTGTATAAGCGAATCAAGGAGTTCGGCCACTCGCTTGCGCGAAAGCTCCTCTCTGGCCTCCTGAATAGTCTGCATGACTTCAGACACTGTGAATCCCTCCCTAGCTTTGCTGCACGGTTAAGTCTATTTATTGACACTACCTGATTCCTGCTCTAGTGCCTTGGCTCGTGGCGTGACCAGTAGTAGTGTCAGGGCCGGTTGTAAAATCCCCCACTAGCAGCCCGTGTGCGAAATAGCTTTAAAAACGACGCCTTGACCTCCTCGGGAGCTGTTTGCTGACAGCGTCCGGTAAGGTTTGGGAGGATGCCGCAGCAGCCCCCTTGTCAATTCCTCAACTGTATCGAAGCTTATCCCTACCCGAAACATTTCCCAGATGTTTGCCGCACAGGTAAGCCGCCACATGGGGCGCACTTTCTCCAGTCCCCGGAGCAGGAATTGCCTGAGGTTGAGTTCTTCCTTCTGCATTGGGCCACGTATTGCCTTTTGAGTCCGCCATTCGCTGTGTCTTACCTTATCAGGGGGAATGAAAACCTCGATGTCCTTCTTCTCAAGAAACTCGATGTTGTTCTTATCGCTGTAGTATCCAGCGTCAGCCGATACTTCCTTCGGAAACCGGCCAGTGTTCTCCACAACCTGTAGCACCTGTTCAGGAGATAGCCTGAGTCACTCACTTGGTTACCGAAATCCGCAGCAACGATAATGTGGATCTCCGCATCTACAGCAGCCTGTGCGTTGTACCCCCGGATGAACGCTTGGTCGCTGTTGACCATGATCCACGAGTCAGGATCCCTGAAATTCCACTGAGCGCCCTCCCCCGGTTCTGCATCCCCTGGATCCTTGACAGGTCTGTACGTTTGCCCCCTGGACTCGGCCTCTTTCCTGCGCTCAGCCTGCTCTCTTTCGAGTCTCTCCCTGGCTTCCCGTTCCAACTCGGCCTTCGCTCTCTTGATCGCCTCAAGCCGTTTCTCTCGCGTGGATTGCATTGCACCCGGTTTTTTTGGACACGGGTTTGGCTATACATTCGCTCTGGGTTAGTCTGCCACCTGCCTTTCAGAAAAGGGTTTCTGCAAAACCTCTAGCGGTGTCCTGTAGTCCACACGTGCGACGAGCCACGACTTCTTGAATTCCTCAACGAACCTCTCGATGGCTTTCCGTGTTTCAGCCACGTTCCTGAACCTGTTAGGCTAAATGACCCGTTCCTCAAGTGTTCTGATGAACCACTCGGCTACGCCGTTCCCTTCAGGTTCAGCCACGTAACCGTCGAGGATTTCATGCCGAGCCAGCGGAGTTCGCTTTGAAAAGTACCGGCTCACGTACTGGGAACCATGGTCGTGTCTCAGGGTAACTCCCTGGCAAACCCCCCTTTTCCACTCGCCCAAACCTATCTCTCACCGCCTTCAGCACCGGGTCCAGCGCTTCAAATCTCGTTCCCCGACTTGCTCACCGTCACGAAAGGGTCAAGGTTGTAATGGTCTATGCAGATGAAAGCCCAGCAGAAACCGTCTTCCCCTGTCCAGAATCGAGCTGCATCGGCTCCCCATAGTTCGTTGATGCCTTGAGGGATTATCGTGCCGTCGTGCTTTCCGTCGGAATGAACGTGCCGTTTTCTCGAGGGAGCAAGCAGCCCGTTTTTCCGCATCACCCTCAGAAAAAAACGTTCTTCCACCTCCTTAACCGTGCCCGTACCTTTCTGTGCCCCTCACCCCCAGAAGGGAGTTTCAGAGAGCACCTCCTTGATCGCGCTGAGCAGTTCTTCGTCACCGATGATGGCTTTCGGTCCCCTCTTAACACCACCGGGCTTTCCTGAGTTCCGGCTGGCGTAGAAACTCGACCTGCTGACTCCAAGTACCGCGCAAACCACCTTTACGGGCGGTCTCGACCCGTCTTCCCGGGTCAGAAGATCCCGAACATCGGCGGGGTGGCCAAAGCCCCTTTTTCTTCAGATACTCCTGAAGTATCTCCACCTGCATGTTGAGTTCCCCGATCTTAGCCTGCGCCGCCTTGAGCCTCTTCTCCGCAAGACTCACGGGCCTGGACTTGAGTCCTTCCGTCCCCGCCTGGATGAAGTCGTCTCTTCTGCGCGATGACGTGGACCGGTATGTTGAGCTCACGTGCTACCCGGTCTATGGATTCTCCTCTCAGGACCCGCAGCACAATGTCCCTTCTCTTACCGGCTGTTCGTCTTGTCGATGCTGAATTTGGTTCTCTTGTGGTCATCTCCCTGGACACCTCGTCTCCTTTATACGAGACCGTATCGCCCTTTTGCTAATTTGCTACACGTCTTCCGGGTCCGGCCTCCAGCCGGACCCGGAAGACGTGTGGCACGGAAGCGGTGTTACCTGAAGCAGGCTCACAGGTTGGTTTCTTCCGCGGCCATTCGGATGATCTCCTCGTCGATGGGGTTTCTCTATCTGGCAGGAAAAAATAACGCCTCAAAGCACTAGCCAATAGATTATCATCCACGTATACGACGGTACATGACTCAGTTATGGCATTGTATGCCTGTGAAGCAATCTTTTTGCGATACTCCAAGTCATACTCCGGACCCCGCTTAGCAATCACGAGCGTCGTAAGAACCGAAAACGCCACCCTAAATAGCAGAGCCAAACCCTCATCGGAAACATTAGTCTGAATCCAGTCATAAATCACGGCGTGCCCTAACAGTTGTTTTGGGAAAAACAGCTTATCAACTGTTAAACAGACCCCCGGAATTTCACGCGCTTGTGGGACCACCTTTTGAAACAGGCAGGCGTGCAGCACGCGCGGTTCCACGACATGCGGCACACGTGGGCGACGATGATGCTGGAAGCCGGCGAAGACCTCAAAGTGGTTTCCGAGCTCGGCGGGCACTCGCGCATCAGCACCACGGCGGATACATACAGCCACGTCACGGTCGGCCTGAAGAGACGAGCCGAGGAGAAGATGGGAGCTATAGTCGAGCGGGTAACAGGAGAAAGCACTCCTGAGGGGGACACGGGACCACACGAGAACCCAGGCAGCGGACGCCGCTCAAACACCTAGCCTGGGGCACAACCGCTCGGTCGCCATCGCTCGAGCCGCCTTGGGATTGAAGACGGTCCAGAACCCGCTTCTAGCAGGCTTTTTGCTCTAAACCGCTTGCAACTGCACGAAAATTGCACCAGTTTTAGGTGTGCCCCGGGCGGAACTGCGCCTTACGCTGGTGGGCAGCAGAGGATTCGAACCTCTGACCTCGTGAATGTGAGTCACGCGCTCTAACCACTGAGCTAGCCGCCCACGCATCACAAAGTATAGCAAAGGAGCAACGACAAGGCAACACGCCGAGGGCTCTAGGTCAATAACTGTGGGATGACGCTTCGGGGGCAGCATCCAATGAAGGCCCTCTTTAGGAAACTCTGGCGGTTCCTGAAACCGAAGCCGAGCCGCTTGATCATCTTGGCCACGGTGATTT
>NZ_JABUEX010000065.1:0-10158 GCF_013314835.1 Syntrophothermus sp. | reverse complement strand
GTTTCCATTCCTCATAGGTAGGCTGCAAACCTTACTTTGCCGTTTGTTATGTCTCCTATCCTAAGCTGTTTCCATTCCTCATAGGTAGGCTGCAAACTCAACCCGGTTGGCCTGGGCAGTGGTTCCGCCGGTTTCGTTTCCATTCCTCATAGGTAGGCTGCAAACGGTTGTTCTGCCAGTCCTGGTATGCTACGGTAACTGGGTTTCCATTCCTCATAGGTAGGCTGCAAACTCCTGTATCCATGCCTCCACCCACTTAGCTAAGGTGTTTCCATTCCTCATAGGTAGGCTGCAAACTCTGCAAATCCAAAACGAGCTTATTTGGAAAACCTAGTTTCCATTCCTCATAGGTAGGCTGCAAACACGTGGAGCTCGATTACCTACGCTCGCTTATACGGTGTTTCCATTCCTCATAGGTAGGCTGCAAACTCTGCTATTTTGGCCGTCCAACCGCCGGGGATTACGGTTTCCATTCCTCATAGGTAGGCTGCAAACTGGAGCAAGTGACAGCGGTTGTCCAGGCTATCCAGAGTTTCCATTCCTCATAGGTAGGCTGCAAACGGCATAGACTGCTACTCGGTTCATTACCACATCACCTGTTTCCATTCCTCATAGGTAGGCTGCAAACGGGGTCCTGCTGTTCCTGGTAGTAATAAGGCTGCTGAGTTTCCATTCCTCATAGGTAGGCTGCAAACTTCGGAGGTTTGCCCTCCCGAAGCCTTAGCACTATTGCGTTTCCATTCCTCATAGGTAGGCTGCAAACGAATTTTGCATCATTTCTCCCAACTTCGCCACCTACGTTTCCATTCCTCATAGGTAGGCTGCAAACCTAGATACAGCAGAAAACTTAATAGACGTTGAACTAGCGTTTCCATTCCTCATAGGTAGGCTGCAAACTTATGTTCGGAATCTTGGGCGTTATCGCTTTCAAAGTTTCCATTCCTCATAGGTAGGCTGCAAACGGTGAAAACAGTCTTTTCAATGAAAACCCCAAACAAGTTTCCATTCCTCATAGGTAGGCTGCAAACTATGGTCCGGCTTGATGCCGCTGGGTACCAGATTAGTTTCCATTCCTCATAGGTAGGCTGCAAACCCTTTGTCTCCGCCAAGTATAACGAAATCGTCCATAGTTTCCATTCCTCATAGGTAGGCTGCAAACCGGCCAGCGGGCTGCCCTCCGCGGTGGGAGCTGGGGGTTTCCATTCCTCATAGGTAGGCTGCAAACTACTTCCCGAGCATTAATCATGCCATCTTGAAGGCTAGTTTCCATTCCTCATAGGTAGGCTGCAAACTAATCTCGTTGCTGAGGCCTCGCTATCGCGAGGCCATGTTTCCATTCCTCATAGGTAGGCTGCAAACGTAGACCACATCACCGCTGGGCTAATGCCCGGGTGTTGTTTCCATTCCTCATAGGTAGGCTGCAAACGCAGAAGAAATCACGCCATTATTTACTAAATTATGAGTTTCCATTCCTCATAGGTAGGCTGCAAACAGAGGGCGGCAAAATATCGCCTATCTCACATGCGGGGGTTTCCATTCCTCATAGGTAGGCTGCAAACCCGTCGACCTGCCATCCTATGCCGTTTCCTTGCTACCCACATTCTATAGCAATATTACTCCGAGAACAAGAGATCGTTCTGGTTTCGGCTTTTCCGTCGTCGTCGATCCCCGGTAGTTTTTGCGCTAATGGAGATCGACAACAAAAACCATCCTATTGGATTGGAGTTATCATTCCGAACCCTTGGCTGTTCTTAGCCCCTATGCCAGTATCGTACGCCAGTTTCAGCATCCAACGATGACCTTCTAACGTAAATTGCCCCATCCATCCCTTTACCACAACGTCTTTATAGTAAACAACCTTGAGGTCATGATTGCGAACTTTAAAGGATACGAGTCGTATATCTCGCACCACGCTGTCATCAATCCCTAAAGCCTGCCCTTTTCTCTGAAGGTTTTGTTCTAACAAATCTTTGAACTCGTTTTCTGAAGGATGGAAATAATAGGTTTTTTTTCTGCCGCTGCCAGTGACCAAAGTAGAATATACCGTCACAGGAGACAGCGCTTCGAACGTCACCCGGCTTTCCGAAAACACCGGGTCGGCCAACGCTGAAACTCTTGCCACCCGCCACCTTGATGGGCCAAGACTTACCTCGCCCGCATTCAGCAATGCTTGGCCCAAATCCTGTAGAAATCCCCTTATAGGAGAGCCAACGCGGAACTTAACATTTCCCAGAAAGGTAATAAACCCGTCTTTAACCCCCTGCACCTGGCCAAAAAGTCGCGAGAAGACGAACAATCGAAATTGTCTGTTCCCCGCAGGATGGCCCCTGTCATGCAAGTAACAATGCCTGGCTTGAACCTGCGAGTATATCAGCCCTTGCACTACACGGTTATAGTGTAATGGCAAGCTGGTCAAATCCTGCCCCGTCGGCTCTAATTCAATCTCCAGATGCAACCCTTCTCACCCTTTCTGCTTCCCAAACAGCTTCAATACATGAAGTCTTCCCCGCCTTTAACTACTCCCATTGTCTCTCTCCGAGAGTATTTGGTGGTCCTGAAAATATAAAACAACACCGAGTCTTCCTCAGGATTTATCACACGCGCCAGTTCCCTTTTCAGCATTTTGTAATTGGCCTCGCTTATTTCTCCTTCGAGCACCGAATTCTGCACCCAATACAAATACTTACGGCTGATTTTTAATACTTTTCCTACGCGCTTTTGATTTACGTCATAGACCAATATCACGAACACCCTACCACCTGGCCGTATACGCTTTGAATTCCCGTTCTCCCATCAGATGCTTTTCCAGCTTGTAAAGTTCCATCCGTATCAGCCGCCGATAAGAAACGTTCCGTCCCAGCTCCTTGTGCTGAACCGTCGTCAGCATCTTGTTCTCGTATTCTCTAATAAAGGTGTTGCGACCTGCTTCGCTCAGAACTATGCCATTGAGCTTGCTGATGAAATCCTTAGAACTAAGCATGTTTCTCCCGATCAACGTGAATATAACACGGTCAACTATGATTGGCTTGAAGATTTCGGCAATGTCCAGATTCAATGTAAACCGTCTAAAGTTTGAAGCATGCAAAAACCCGATTCGCGGATCAAGGTGAGTCCTGTATATCTCGCTCAAGACGGTGGTATAAAGTAAGGAATTGCCGAAGCTGATCAGTGCGTTGAGCTGATTAGCAGGAGGGCGCCGGCTGCGGTACTCGAAACAAAAATCCGGGTTATTCAGAATCGCATCAAAGCACCCGTAATAATGCTCTCTAATGTTACCTTCTATCGCCATAAGCTCCTCGACAGACGAAGCCGCACCAATAGATGAGGCCAGGTTGTTGATTTTTTCCAAAGCCGAAGATACGTCCTTGCCCCTCCTCAGGTAGTACATGAGAACTTGCCTTATGTTTGCGAACGCACCTCCCGCAAAGGCTCGGGCCAACTCGAGACGCTTTGCACCGTCGAGGTAAGATTGTGCCTGTCTTACCGTCATGTAGCCGGAATTTAGATGCTCCCTGGGGTAATAACTGCCGACATAATAACCGTAGTGATTGTAAAAATGGAGAATTATCTTTTTTTCGCTCAAGAATTCGAGAAGTCGCTTGTTCAATTCGAGTTCACCAAATATCAGGATCTCACTAATGTCCTCCACCGGCAGAAATCTTTTTCCTTCTTCGGTTACAAGGCACAAAGTGTTTTGTTCCCGCTTCAGCTGACCAGCAGTTGTCACATAAATGGTCTTCTTCATGCCCGACACCTCCGAGAGGATCAAGCCCAGCAGAATTCGGCGTATGCGCAGACTTTGCACCAATGAACCCTCTTGGGAGGAGGAGGTTTGCTTCCAGACACTATCGCCTCTATATCGGATATGGCCCTCTCCACCTGCTCTTTCCCTTCATCGTCCAAAACGACTTCCTCCTTCCGCCGCTCCTCGGGAAACAGCAGCAAACCCTTGGTTTTGACCCCGTAGTCTTGTTCGAGCACGTACAGGTAATAGAGAAGCTGCAATCGGGCACTCTTTTCGGCTCGGCTAGACTTCTTGATCTCCCCAACCAGAAGAGATCCCCCTACGCCACGGATGAGATCTATCTTGATACTCCCGATCGCAACTTCGTGTTTGTCCCGGGCATAGGCATTATTGTGCAGATAACGACCGTAAACCACATTGCTGTCGTCGTCATCAGGCGTAAGCTGTCGAGACATCAACCAAACCTGGCGTCGGCATATGCAGTAGTACCACACCAGGGTGCCGTTGACCGGACTTTTAGCCATTTGCGATCTCCTCTATCAGGTCCGAAAGATAGGGAGGTACAAACCCAACATCCTTCCTGTAAACTCTGCCTATTTCATTTGCATCCAAGACCCAAATGCCGGTCGGATGTTTCCAAAGAGAAGGTCTTTTCTTACCCATAACCATACATCCCAACCGCACAGACCACCCTTCTTCCGGATGCTCGAGGTATCTCAACGGAACGTTGATTGAATGTTGGGCCAGTTTTTGAAATACGGCTCTGCGCCTTCTAATCTCTTCCATCTTATCTGTCTTGGACAGGGGTTCGACTAGTTCATCCAACCTTCTTGCCAAACCCCCGTCTTCGTCGATCAGCAGCATGATCTCATGTCCGGTACTGGAACCAAAAGGCGAACGGTACTCTCCCCAGAACCCTTTTTTCAAGAGATTCCACCACTCGGTCCCCGGAACGGCGTCCTTCAAGCGACGGTAGTATTCACCCACAATTCCAGGACAGGCGGCTTCGTCGAAGTGTTCATTCTCATTCAAGATAAGCCTGGTCTGGTTGAGCAGAACAGACCCTCCCTGTTCACTGCCTTTATATACGCTGGCAGCGTAAGTTTTAGAACCGTCCCATAATTCCATAATGTAAACTTCGCCCGGCACTTCGCTTTTAAGACGACGGTTACATCTTCCGGCCACTTGAACAATGCTGTCTAAAGGACCCAAGTCGCGGAAAGCGCACTCAAAGTCTAGGTCTACTCCCGCTTCAACTACTTGAGTCGAAACCAGGCACCGCCTTGTCCTGGCTTCTTCGTCATAACGAAGTCTACTCATGACTTGCTGACGATGGTGGGGGGTTAACCAAGCAGAGAGAAAATAAGGGCTAAGCCCGCGTTTTTTCATCTCTAGCCACATAAGCAGAGCCGAGCGCCTGGTGTTTAAAACCAATAGACAGTCACGCTGGATGAGTCCCCATTCTTCGATATAAGCTGCCGCTTCTTCTACGGTTCGTTTCCCCGGTATCCAATGGAAACGATGTCTTACTCGAGGAAACCTTACGTTTGGCGGAGCAAGTTCTCTTCCTTCCACTATTTCCGGCTGGGTAGCGGTCATTAACACAAAAACAGTGCCCATCTTTTCTGACAAGAGTTTTAAAGTCTGGTAAAAGGTAGCCCAGTAAGCCCGGGGTATGCCTTGCGGTTCGTCGATTATCACCACCGATCCGGCCAGACGATGCAACGACATAGTTTCGTTTGCCTTTATCCCGTACAGCACTTCCCAGAGCTTTGCCATGGTAGTGACAACAACAGGTTCCTGCCAGTACCTGAAAAACTGAATAAACCGCTCGGTGTCGGTGAGTTCCTCGTCCTCATCCTTTCCGTAAGCTAGATGATGGTCTTCTCGCACCTCAGACAATAACTTGGCTGCCACCTGAGCATTCTGTTCTACCAAAGTAACGAAAGGCAGAACATAGATAATGCTCTTAGCTTTCAGCCTTTCACAGACCTCCATAGCGATTTCAAGGCCGATTAATGTTTTACCGCTGCCCGTTGGCAGGGTCAGGGTGTATATCCCGGGACGCGTTATGATCTCCTGGGCCCGCTGTACTGCTTGCTGCCTAAGGCTTTCCTGAAAAGCTCTTACCGGCGAATCCGGTAAGCTGTCGATATAAGCTTGTACCCTGTCCCACTGGATTTCCGGCGTTTTAAAACTTATACCGTCTTTCACCGCCGCATCGTACCTGTCCGCGGCCACCAGAATTGAATACAAAAGCCGCAGACGGAACCATCTATCCAAATACCCTTGTTCACTCATACCGGCCAGGCCGTCTTCAACGTGGTCGAAAACAAGGTCATCCCATTCAGACGGTTGCGACGGCATGACTGCCGACCAAGAATCACCGCCTTCAAATCCTATTTGTATGAGTATATCCCTGCCTCCGTTCCACATTTTAAGAGCCCTGACGCGGTCGATTACGCCGTCGGAGTACTCATTAGACCACTCCAGCGAAAACCATGCATCTTTGATGTCGGAAACACCTTCGAGATGGGTGTGGTGGCGGCGGACCGCTTCCGCTGCCACCATGTTCCTGGTCAAGGCAAGCGCCATTACCGCCGAAGGTTCGGCGTGTCCATACTGTTGGGCTTGCCTTTTCTCTCGCAGTCTCTCCCTTCCTTGCGGGCACGTAGTTCTGTTATCACAATTCCGGCAAAGTTTGCCCTGAAAAAGTGGATGAGCCTTCCCCAGGTCGTGAACCAAAACCGCCGTTTTTTCTTCGTCAGTCAATTCGATACCGTGAAAACCAGCTATCTGACAGGCTACTGCCAGAGTACCCCGCAGGTGCTCGTGCAGATCCCTTCCCGGATGACTGCAAGCCTTACCACGCACGGAACCACGCCACCCTTTCCTCTCCAACTAGGCCGGTCTCAACTTCCCCCTTACTCCTCAAATAGATTCCCTCGGGTACCTTGGCCTGAAAGTCGGGATACAGAACCCCTACGGTCTCGACCAACCGCCTTTCAGTAGTGAAACGGTAAGGAACTGTTTCCCGGTGCAAAGACCCGGTTTTCAATACATCGACCTCTACTCCATCATATATCGGCAAAACGCTTCTGACGGGAGCCTCCTCTTCATCTCGGCTTTCGGGAAACTCTCCTACGTATTCCACATCTGCTAAAGCGTAAGCCACGCCGAGACAAAGGGTGTAGACGCTTTCACGTTTTTCAAGCCTTTCACGCAGTTTACCGTACAACTCGCCTCCCTTAACATACACCCTGTACTCCGGATTTTTGACCAGCTGCTGCTTCACCCTGATGTGAGGCGCCTTTTCGGGTTCCTTGACATTGGTAAGATTGACTGCTGTTTGAATCCATCTTAAGGGAGCCCTAACGGCCAGAGTTACCTGGGTTCCGGCTAAATGATGCCAATACCGAGCACTTTTTCCGCCCTCATCGGCCCCGTTCTCAAGCCCGACAATTGCTCCGAGTATTCCGGCTATAGCCGTAGGGGGAGGAAACGGAAAAGACACCATACTGGTCGTAGTGTATGGCTTTCGAAAAAGGGCCATCTCTCCTTTTATGTCAAAAACCAGAACCAAGGCGGTCACCTCACCTCCATCTGGAACCCCGGCGCCTCATCGAGTGCTTCCAGGCCTACGAGCATTAACTCCCCATCGTGGATGACATTTACTTTTTCTATCTCTTCCTTCCTGTCCAAAATAGCTTCGACTAAAGGAGAAACATCCAACTTCAACTCGGCAAGCGACCGCAATGCCTTTTGCTGCTCGCGGTCAAATTCTTCCCCTTCGAGCGAAACTAGACCTAGTTTTTCGTCCATACCGCCTATTTTGCCATAAAAACCTTCTTTGTAGGTGACCTCTAACAAAAACCGGGATTTATGTTCGTTCTTCGAGCGAGTAATAAGGTTATCTGTGCCGTTCCACAGAGCGGTGACCAGTGCTTCCAGGTCTCGTTCCGTCGCCCCGGTCACGCGAGCTGCATACTGGTTGGCTATGCCGTACACTGCCATCAGCGCGAACGGCACCTTGTACTCGTTGCGGAATGAACGCTGCTGCTTGTCTCCAGTTTTTCCTTCCGTGGCAAAAGCAGAGGTCCCCTGAATGAACTCAAACATGGCTGCATTGAGAGAACGGGCCCATTTGAACTGAACAGGCCCGGTCCAGGAAAAAGCAACGTTGCCCAAAGCAAAAGTGACCCCGAACAAACGGGCATCGATGCAGGACCCGATAACCTCTTTGGCTTCTTTCTTATTAGTTGCCGCCTTAACTTCCTCAAAACGGGTTTTCAGAGACTTCGCTTCCCCGTCAACCAGCACCAGGTGCCCTTGACGTATCCACTCATCCCTAATCGTGCGTTTAATCCTGACGTCTGAGGCCAGAGCCTGCGCGGTTTCTTCGTCGTAGCGGGGATGGTTGTCGTTTAGAGGATCTCCATTGGGATTTGCATCCTTGACAGTATAGAGAAACAGAAACTCTCTACGGTTGGTAAAAGGCATCACTCATCTTCTCCTTTCTCTTTACCGGCGAATATCTGATTGATATAGCTCCCAGAATTAACAAAACCGACGGTAAAGGCAAAGTTGCCGGACGTGCCGAGATCTTCGTTCCCCGAGCCGAGGAGCAGTCGCCCGATTTCAGCCAGGAGACTGTTGACCCGGTAGCTTCTATTTCCTATGTCTTCATAACCGGCTACAATCTGGGGCACCCGCGACAAAATCTTCTGTAGGGATTTCTTTGTAAGCCTTCCGAACTGAATCTGCTTGAAAAGCGGTGTGCTGCGTACATCGCTTTCTCCTCCTTGAAGATAAGCCATGTATCCCAGCAAAACCCCTGACAAAAATACCCCTTTGCCCTCGTCTGTCTTGAGATAAGGATCGTGAAAATCCTCCAAAAAGTCAAAGTTCATAACATGACCTCCTCATTCAAGCGGTACATATAGTCGGCCCACAGCTGGGCAAAGCGCACGGCGGTTTGAATCTTATCCCATGCAGTATCGCCGTAAACCGTGCCAGGAATACGGGTCACCAAATGTTGTTTGAACATTTCCACTGGCACCGCTCTTCCCTGCAACATGTGCCCTATAACCTGCAAGATGAACTCACGAATTGGCTTCGCGTCGCTTTTGCCGTCTCCAGTAAAGGCTACCATGGTCGTATAAAGGCTTCTAAAGATTTCGTGAAGTTTGAATCCGGCCAAAGAATTACCAAAATATCTGACACCTACTTCCCTCCATAAACGTTCGAGAAGGCCGAGCCTTTCCGGGGGAATGTCTTCAACCATTAAATGAACGATCTCCTGAGCCTGGCTGCGCTCCCAGAACACGAAATGAAATACCAAACCTTGACCTTCGCGGGCGATACGCGAAAAATACCCCTGCTCTAAGTTTTCAGGAAGCCCGTTAAGCTCCCCCCCGGCAAGTTCGGACTCTAGGGTTTTAACTACTGTCTTGAGTCGACCGTGCGCTGTTCCCGGCCCCGCCGTTTCCGGGACTATCCAGAGCCGCAGGTCCGGGATGGCCGTTGTATTGGACAAAGCTCTGTCTACTCGTTCCCTTGCCGTGCTCAGTTTTTCCAGGCATTCTGTGCATACTGCGAAGACATAAGCTCCTTCTCTTTTGTCTAAGGCAGGCAACACGTTAGCTTTGTCGAATGTGGCAAAGTTGAACACCTTATCAAGTGGTGTGAGTGTTTCCGCCTGCCGTCTGCAAAGAGCACAATATCTCTTTTGGCCCTGACCGGGTTCCTTGGCCTGTCGTTTCGCTAGAGAAGCCGCGAGTTTTTTCTCGAAATACCTCACGAAGGCGGGTATCTCTCCTGGATACACAAATCTACCGCCGTCATCCACTCCAAACACAATAATTGCTGGCTTCTTGGGATCAAGGTCATCCAACACAGAATCCAGCTTTAGCTCGAGGTCCTGCATTGCCCTGGCGACCGACCCTGTAGTAAAACACCCTTCTTTTTCAAAATCTGCCAATAGCCGGTTCTGCAGTTTAAAAAGATGGGAATCTTTGTCGTGACGCCACTGACCAGTCTTGCCCCAAAAGAGTTCCCGGTTCTTTTCCCGGTTGCTTTTGGGTTTGCCGAGACGGTGAATGGGAGTGTATCCCCAGGACGTGTTTGCACCGTCACGCTCCCGGTACAGGTAGTTGCGTATCATAGACGCATCCGGAATGTACTGTGCTAGGTCTACCCGTTCAATTCCCAACACTTCCAATATTTCAGCCTTAGGGTCTGACACCTTAAGAAATACCCTTACAACCTGTCCTTCCTGGCTCATCGGCAACACCAGATAGGCATCTATACCTTGTTTTACCTCCAGTGCAGCCAAATCGCAGAACGCGTTTAACAATGCCAACCAGTTCACCTCCTTTCCACAGTCATGGTATGCATTGTCCACCCGTAGGCCT
>NZ_JABUEX010000004.1:0-90008 GCF_013314835.1 Syntrophothermus sp. | reverse complement strand
CGTACTGGATGCGATGGGAAAAGACATGATAATAGTCGAGACAGTAGGAGCGGGGCAGCAGGAAGTAGACATCATCAACCACGCTCACACCGTGATAGTGGTGCTGGTACCGGGCATGGGGGATGCGATACAGGCGATAAAGGCGGGGATAATGGAGATAGCGGATATATTTGTGATAAACAAGGCGGACCGGGAGGGAGCCGGGAAGCTTTATGCTGAAGTGAACATGATGCTAGACATGTCGCCGTCGTTTCCTGGAGGCTGGAGGCCGCCGGTGATAATGACCAAGAACATTTACGACCCGCACCAATTTGCCCAGGACGTAGAGGTACTGGCGGAGAAGATAGAGGAACACTACAAGATGCTGATAGAGAACAACATTTTAGGTGAACGGCAGAGAAGGAAGGCCTTATACGAGCTTAATGAGGCATTAAGGAGTTATATACTGGAGCCGATTTTAGACGAGCTGGTGAGGACGGGAGAATTCAGCCAGATGGTAGAACAGCTGGTAGCCAAAGAAGCTGACCCCTATACGCTGGCTGAGGAGGTTGCCCGACGGTATATGAACGGGAAGGTCAGTGTTTGTTAAAAACGGGTGAGTTGGTCGGGAAGGGTGATGAGAGTCACCCTATTATTTTTGATCAGTCGTGCTTGGATCCACGGTTTAAGGCAGTATAGGTGAAAGAGAGGTTGACACGGATGCCGGATTTGCCCTATAGAGCGTATTCCGAGCACTTGAAAGCCAGATTTGGCCAAAAGGTGTACAAGCTACCCGTTAACCTGGCGGGAAGCTGTCCCAACCGGGACGGGAACCTGGGATGGGGGGGCTGCATCTACTGCGGCGAGGAAGGGTCGGGCTTCGAGTGTTTGCCCAACTGGATAGGAGTAAAGGAACAGCTGGAACGTAACAAAGCATATATCGGGAGAAACTACGGGTCACGCAAGTTTATCGCCTATTTTCAAGCTTTTACCAACACCTATTTACCTTTAGAAACCTTTGCCCAGAACATCGAAGCGGCGGTTGGGGATCCGGATATAATCGGGCTTTCCATCTCCACGCGTCCCGACTGTATCAGTGACGATTATCTCGATCGGTTGGCAGAAATAACCCAAGGTCGGGAGTTAGCGGTGGACATAGAGCTGGGCCTGCAGACCGTCAACTACCGGACCCTGGCTAAAATTAACCGCGGCCACACCCTGGCCGAGTTTATCGACGCGGTCCTCCGGGTTAAGCAAAGGGGTTTCGCGGTCTGTGCTCACCTCATCCTGAATCTGCCCGGTGACGAGGAAATAGATGTCGTCGAAAACGCTAAAGTGTTGTCTGCACTTGGGGTGCAGTATGTAAAGCTACACGCCCTGTATATTCTCAAGGGCACCGTGTTGGGAGAGATGTACGAGCGGGGAGAGGTACAGATAATCTCCCTAGATGAGTACGTGGAACGAGTGATCGCTTTTCTCGAGTACCTCCATCCAGATGTGGTAATCCAGCGGCTGATCGGTAGGGCGCCTGCCAAGAATACATTATTTTGTAATTGGGGTGTAAGCTGGTGGAAAATAAGAGACATGATCATTGAGCGAATGAAAAGCCGCCAGAGCTTCCAGGGTTGCAGGTGCGATTACCTCAACGGGAAGGCCCTGCGCAAGTTCCGTCGGTAGTGGATAAGTGCTACTTGACGATGGTATTAGCGGTCCAGTCCCGTCTCTTCAGGCAATGCCGGCTTGATATCTAAAAGCGGGGTTCCGTCTAGGGCATCCAGCCCGACTACCCGCAGTTTGTTCCTCTCTTTTTCGATTAGCCTGACGACCGATAGACCGATGGGGTTTGGACGATCGGGCGAACGGGACGCGAATACCCCTTTGAGTTCGGATTGACCGCGCGGGTAGACCCGCAGAGTCTCGCGACGGGCCTGATGCAGCCAGTAAAGGACCACCAGGCGGTCAAACTCCTCCACTCCCTCCAGAGCTGGAAGGAACTCTTCACAGACTTCGATGACACATTCATCGACTGACTCATATCCGCTCTTGGGAGCTTCTTCACGAGTTGGATAAGGGGAACGTATAACCCCAATCGTGATTAAATTCATAACGCCGCCTCCATCAGGTAGGACTTCCACGTTCGAGAACGAGAACAGGAAACATTTCATCGCTCCAGCTGTTGGTTTGATTATAGACCAACTTCGAGGTTAGGGATAATACCTTCTTTGCACATTAGTGGGCAGGTTTGCCATGGATTCGGTCACAACCAAATGTTCGAGTGGACTTGCCCCACGCGAAGAGAGGAATTTGTTGTCGTTCGGCGAAACCAGTGATTACAGACTACCGAACGGAGGCAAGTGAGTGAAGGTTGGGCGTTGGTTGTTATGGTCAATATTTTGTTTGTTTCTCCTGGTAGGATGCAAGGGATCCGAACTGGTTACCGGCCCAAAGCTGGAACCGGTAGAATCGGTGTCTCAACCGCAGTCAATAGAGATGGTAGCTGTCGGTGATGTGATGTTGGCACGGAAGGTTGAACGCCTGATTGCCAGCCAAGGGGAGGGGTATCCTTTTGCTCGATTAGGAGATAGCCTCAAGGCAGCGGACCTCGTTTTTGGTAATTTGGAATCGCCTTTATCAGAAAGGGGAAGGCCTCTACCGGGCAAAGGGATATGTTTTCGAGCCCGACCAAGCATGGCAGCCGAGCTGGCCCGGCAGGGATTTGATGTCTTGAGCATAGCCAACAACCACGCTCTCGACTATGATACCCCGGCTTTTGAAGACACCCTTCGGTTGCTGGGCGAGGCGGGAATCAGGACGGTAGGAGGAGGGGGAAACATTACCGAAGCCAGAAGCCCTGTGATTCTGGAAGAACAGGGACTCAAAATAGCCTTTCTGGCCTACACGGAGATGGCGGACATATACTTTCATCCCAAGTATCAAAGAAGATTTCAGGCTACCCAGGACGTGGGTGGGGTGGCTCCTCTGGTGGAAGCTGACGTAAAAGAAGACATAGCAGCCGTTCGTGATAAGGTCGATATCCTGGTACTGTCCCTGCACTGGGGAACCGAGTACAGCGACAGGCCGACGGATGGGCAGCGCCGGCTGGCCTGGGAGTTTATCGATGCGGGGGCTGACATTATACTAGGGCACCACCCTCATGTGATACAAGGGGTGGAAAGATACGGGCGCGGGATTATCGCTTACAGCCTGGGAAATTTTATTTTCGACCAGAACCAGAAGCTCGCAACCAAGCAAGGTATGATGCTGAGGTTCAAGGTTTCCAGGGGAGGAGTAGAGGAAGTCACGGTACTACCAGTTTTCATCAATGAAAGCCAACCGGTAGTGGCATCCGGGGAAGAGGGAAAGCCGATTCTGGAGAGGATAAGCGCCCTTTCCCAGGACCTGGGCACGAAGCTTACACTAAACGAAGACCGCGCGGTGGTGACCCTGAATCCGGAAAAGGCTACCACCATGCCAATTGAACCAGCACAAGCAGAGAGTGAGTAAAGAAAAGCCAAGCGCTGGTGCGCTCTATCTTCCAGTTAAACAGATACTTCAACGGAATCCGCCCCCGGAAGAACTGGTTCATGGATATTAAAAGCAAGGTCAAATGCATGAACTCAAACCCGACAAACAAACCGGTTAAGACCCGGAAGAGCAGGTTTTGAATGACCAGAAAAACCAGCACGAAATAAAGAGTTTCGACTAGAAAGCTGCCTCCCAGCATCAAACGCAGGTGCCGGCGCGACTTCTCTTTATGCGATATCATCCAGTCGGCTAGACCGGATAACAACATTTTTTCAAATTCTTCTGGCTTCGATCTGATAATGTAGAGAAAATATACGGAGTAAACCAAAAGGAGGCAAACTGCAAGAATAGCCAGACCCGTTTCCATATCGAGACTCCCATCTTTTTTAATACAATATAGCATATAGGACCAAACCGAGCCAGATTGAGCGCGCGGAGTTCGGTGTTGGAACGCAAATAACGTCGTCTCAGAAGCTTGTGCTCTAAAATCGTGCACCTAAGGAGGAAATATAAGGATAAAAATAGAACCAAGAATAATTGCCAGAACGGTTCAGAACTTAAACTGAGAAGTGCTATGCAACAGGAACAAAGAGGAAGCCTCAGATGGCTGAACGCAGACTTTACTATTCCGCGTCGGAAAAGTAGCTTCCGTAACCGGTTTGCGAGATATTTGGACTAGGCAATCTGCCCATGATTGAGGACTGTAACGACCAATGGGGCTGGAGGGATAAGCATGGCAACAAAGAAGAACAATGAAAACTCTGCCAATCTGGGCTTCGAGGCCCAGCTGTGGAAGGCTGCTGATGCCCTGCGCAACAACATGGATGCTGCCGAGTACAAGCATGTGGTACTTGGCCTCATTTTGCTAAAGTACATTTCTGATGCCTTCGAGGAATATCACGCCAAACTTCAAACGGAGCCTTATGCCGACCCGGAAGATCCCGATGAGTACCGTGCCGTCAACATTTTCTGGGTACCTCCGGAGGCCCGCTGGTCGTATCTCAAAGCCAATGCCAAACAGCCCACCATCGGCCAGCTGGTTGACGAGGCGATGATCGCTATTGAGCGGGATAACCCATCGCTTAAAGGTGTGCTACCTAAAGACTATGCCAGGCTGAACCTTGACAAGGCACGCCTGGGCCAGCTCATTGACCTGATAAGCAGCATCGGCCTTGGTGGTACCGAAAACCGCTCTAAAGACATCCTCGGTCGGGTCTACGAGTACTTCTTGCAGCAATTCGCCAGTGCCGAAGGTAAAAAGGGCGGCCAGTTTTATACTCCTCGATGCGTGGTGCAGCTACTTGTGGAGATGCTCGCCCCTTATAAGGGCCGGGTCTATGACCCCTGCTGCGGATCCGGCGGCATGTTTGTGCAGTCGGCAGAATTCATTGAAGCCCATGCCACGGGCAATGGTAACGGCGGCCGTGCTAAAAGGGAGATCAGCATCTATGGCCAGGAATCCAACTACACCACCTGGCGGCTCTGCAAGATGAACCTGGCCATCCGAGGGATCGACGGCCAGATCGCCCACGGCGACAGTTTCCATAACAACCAGTTTCCGGACCTCAAGGCTGACTACATCCTTGCCAATCCGCCATTTAACGATAGCGACTGGCGGGGAGAACTGCTGCGTGAGGACAAACGCTGGAAATTTGGCATCCCGCCTGTATCTAACGCCAACTTCGCGTGGGTGCAGCACTTCATCTATCATCTCGCACCAAACGGCATTGCCGGGTTCGTGCTTGCCAACGGCTCTATGTCCTCGAACCAATTAGGCGAGGGCGAGATTCGCAAGAACATCATCGAGGCGGACCTGGTGGACTGCATGGTGGCGCTGCCAGGCCAGCTCTTTTACTCCACGCAGATCCCTGCCTGCCTATGGTTCATCGCCCGCAACAAGAAGGGCGGCACGGGGCTTTCGGGCAGGCCCCTGCGCGACCGCTCTACGCAGGTGCTCTTCATTGACGCCCGCAAGCTGGGCGTCATGATGGACCGCGTGCACCGCGAACTAACTGCCGAGGACATCCGCAGGATTGCCGACACCTACCACAACTGGCGCGGTGATGGCGACGGGAAATATCAGGACGTGCCGGGTTTCTGTAAGGTAGCAACGCTGGAAGAAATCCGCAAACATGGCTACGTGCTTACTCCGGGTCGCTATGTTGGGGTCGAACAGGCTGAGGATGACGACGAGCCCTTTGAGGAGAAGATGGCGCGGCTGGTAGCCGAGTTGAGGCAGCAGGCTGAGGAAGCTGCTCGGCTGGATCAGGCTATATGGAGGAATCTGGAGGAGTTGCGGCATGAGTGAGTGGCAAGAAACAACGATAGCGGAGGTTGCATTCATTTCAAGTGGCAAACGTCCGCCCGTTGTGCGAGAAACTCCAGCAGACGGATGCCGCATCCCTGTGCTCGGCGGCAGCGGAATCATGGGGTACACTAATGAGCCCTTGTATAATCATCCGGTTCTTGTGACGGGCCGGGTGGGCACACTTGGACAATTGTACCGCTGTACTGGTCCGTCATGGCCATCAGACAACACCCTGGTTATTGTCGCGAAACATGATCGGATCAATCAAGACTTTCTTTACTACGCCCTTCGTACTCGCATTGAGCAAACTGTCCGCCTCAATCGTGGCAGCAGCAATCCCCTCATAACCCAACGCGATCTTGGATCATTGTCTATCGTTGTGCCTTCTATTGACCAGCAGCGGGCTATCGCCCAAATCCTTGGCACGCTGGACGACAAGATCGAGCTTAACCGACGCATGAACGAGACCCTGGAAGCGATCGCACGGGCTGTGTTCAAGTCGTGGTTTGTGGACTTTGACCCAGTAATTGATAACGCATTAAAAGCCGGCAAGCCAATCCCAGATAAGCTGAAGGGAAAAGCCGCCCGCCGCCGTGAAGTCCTAGCCCGTGCCCGGGCTGAGGGTCGCCTTGCTGGGTTGCCGGAACACTTGGCAAGGCTGTTCCCCGATGAGTTCGAGGAAAGCGAGTTGGGGTGGATACCGAAGGGGTGGAGAGCAGTATCACTACCGGAAGCCGTAGAGGTTAACCCTCTCAGAAAACTTCGCAAAGGAGAAATAGCACCTTACCTCGATATGGCTAACATGCCGACTCGGTCTGCTCGTGCTCTTAGGTTCTGTTATCGTAAGTATACTTCAGGAACACGTTTTATCAGTGGAGACGTACTCTTGGCACGCATTACACCTTGTCTCGAAAACGGCAAGGTTTGCTATGTAGACTTTGTGGAGAAGGACAAAGTTGGCTGGGGATCGACCGAGTATATTGTTCTTCGCTCGAAACCTCCACTTCCTTTGGAGTATGTCTATTTTTTGATACGAACCGAAGAGTTTCGTACTTTCGGTATTGCAAACATGACTGGAACGAGCGGAAGACAGCGTCTCTCAGCAGAGTCGCTTAAGTATTATCTTGTTGTGGTGCCGACAGTTGAGATTGCTAAAATTTTTGGCGAATTCGCTTCTCTAATATTTGCAAAGCTGAAGGCGAACGATGAAGAATCCCTCACCCTCGCCACCCTGCGCGATGCGCTGCTGCCCAAGCTTATCAGCGGGAAGATCCGGGTGAAGGATGCGGAAAAGTTTTTGGAGGAGCAACAATTATGAGCGACCTGTCCTCCAGCGAAAAGGTGCTCTTTGAGCGCCTTTTCGGCATGCGCAGTGGTTACGTCCTCGACTTTACAAACGCGACTTTTGCTGAGTTCTTCCGTGAGCATGGAATAGACATCTATTCGGAACGCTACGCATTCAACGGCAATTCCAAGGCTAAGCGGCTCCGTGCATTTTGGGAATTGGAACCGAATGACCTCGTCGCTGATGTCCTGTCGGCGATGTTAGATTACTGGACGAGAGTAGTTCCAACTCCCACAGACGATCAGCTTGCCTTAGGAGAGAAATGCAAGCAGGTTATCCATCGACTTCGTACATCCGGCCTGACGCACCCATCTTTAGACAACGTGAAGGGACTAGCTGCGGTGTTCAACGCCCAATACCTGAAGAACCAGATCCAGCGGATGGATCAGGCTGTAGACTCGGATCCCGAACTGGCAATCGGCACGGCGAAGGAATTAGTGGAAACATGCTGCCGGACTATTTTGGGAGAGCAGGGCAAACTGGTGGATCGATCGTGTGACATACCACAGCTTGTCAAGGCAGTGCTGAAAGAACTTCCGCTGTTACCCGAAAACGTGCCTGAGTTTGGGAAGGGGACTGAAATCATTAAACGACTGACCAGTAATTTGGCATCCGTTCTGCAGGGGTTGGCTGAGCTGAGAAATCTCTATGGAACTGGTCATGGCAAGGAGGCTGAGACGCAGTCGATCACGCCTCGCCATGCCAAGCTCGCGGTTGGCATAGCAGCGACATTGGCAACATTTCTGTTTGAGACGCATAAGGAGATGGGGAGATGAACAGGACCCGCACCCTCACCGCCCTGCACGACATGCTGCTGTCAAAGATTATCAGGGGAAAATTCAGGGGGGAAGATGCGGGGCGGTTCATGGGCAGTTCATGGGCAGCAAGGGGCTATCCAGCAAAGGGAGGTCCACCAAATGATTACGCCGACTATGTTTACCGAACAGTTGGTCTTTACCACGGTCCGTATAGAAACCACCTTGAAGGATGGCAATACAGGAGTAGGGACCGGCTTCTTCTTCAACATGAAAGTCGACGACAACAGAACATTACCATTAATAGTGACAAGTAAGCATGTGGCGAAAGATACCACGAAGGGCAGATTTCAGCTGCACGAGGCCCTACCTGGGGCAAGCCCACCTAAACCGTCCGGACAGTTCTTTACCGTAGAGCTTGACAACTTCGAGTCGCAGTGGATCCCCCATCCCGATCCGGCGGTGGATCTCTGCGCAATGCCATTCCAGCCCCTACGCGCTCGTGCTGAAGTAGCCGGGAAAGCTATCTTTAATGTGTCGTTTCACGAAGGACTGATTCTCTCTGGTAAGCAACTGGAGGAATTAAGCGCCGTCGAGGACATCCTCTTCGTGGGTTACCCCACCGGGCTATGGGATGAGAAGAACAACCTGCCACTAATTAGGCGTGGGGTGACAGCCAGCCATCCGGCATTGGATTTTGGTGGTAGACCCGTATTTGTTATTGACGCGGCGTGTTTCCCCGGCTCTTCTGGATCACCGGTGTTGCTTGCCAATTTGGGATCTTACTACACCAAGGACGGCAGCTTAGTTGTAGGTACCCGTGTCGCACTTTTAGGCGTCCTCTATGCTGGTCCGGAGATGACCGTAGAGGGTTCCATCGTTGCTAGGCCCATTCCGACAACCGTTCTTCCGGCGAGCATAACACGGGTAATGATTCATCTCGGCTACGTGATAAAAGCTAAGGAGATAGTGACGCTGGGTTCGCATGTCATCCTAGAGGCGGAGAACAGAGGGTGGCTATGAGGCGCCTTTGCGCAATTGTAGAGACTACGGGTGGAGCAAGCGGACCTCTTGTGGCTTGAATCGTTAGGCTCGTAAGGCTGGGTGGGTCAAGCATGGCCTGGAAATCGCACCAGCAAAGTTATTTGCCGACCGGACCATCTACAGCGAGGTGGTGCTTACGATGCGCCTGTGCCGAGCTATTGCTGAAGCTCATCCGCGGGGAGACTCGGAGAAAGGAAGCAGAAAGTTTTCTGGAGGTGAGCACATGAGGTTGAAGGACATAATAGATTATCTACGACACCAAGAAGTGCCTGTCGTTTCATCACAGGACGCATTGAGGACTTGGCACACTCACGAAGACTCGCTTAAGTTCCTCCTCTTTACAACGGACAATGACGTTCCGATCTACATCAGCGGGAGAAACTTCTTTCTTTACTCACTCATTGTTCCGTTGAAAAAACTGGGAGCCAACTACGTCGAGGATCTTCTCAAATGGAATTCCACTGCTAGTAGTGGTTATGGTTATGGATACTCCTATTCAAAAAGTGAACCTATGCCTTTCCTGAGTGAACCAATGGAACACACAGGGTCAAAAATCCTAGATGACAGTTTACCTGTGTTCTTTTTACGATATTTCCCCGGTTATAAGAATAGGGAGGCTTATGTAGAGATCAACCAGCGAATTAGCCACGTACTTGACATTCACTGGGTCGAGGAAAAACACGCCTGGTGCAAACTGAATGAACTCGGCGAGATCGTACCGATTGCCTATTGGGTGGAACAAGATGGCTTGATTTTATGTACGTTGCAAAAAGAAGAACTGGAGTTTTACCTTTTCTTAGCCAACGCTTGTTTGGTCAGAGTATTTGACGTGTCTCGGTCTTTAGCCTGGGCAGCTACCGCACCAGAAAATCGGCAAGATGATTTATATAAAGACGAACAGAATGAAATCTATGCACGCCGCACATTGCTTGGTGATCCTTACAACCCCATCGCAAGTATCTTCCGTGGCTTTCAGATCATCCGCTGTAAAAAGCCGCGCGCAGAGTTGCTACTGAAGCTTAAAGGAGAAGAACCTCGTGCATACGCAAGCTTCATCATCTGGGATTGGAAACACGGGACGATACGAGAATGGACTTCTGACCCGAAAAAACTTGGAAACTATTTCGTGGAATCTGACCTGCCTTTTGGAACATCGCCCGCCTTTTTTAAACCTGATGTTCTGCTTCGATATCGGCAGGATCCTTCACGCTATAAAGTACACGACCGTTGGATCGAATGCAAAGGTGCATGGTCTTTGCGATACGATATTAACGCAGAGGGGCAGGTTCATGTTTACATCTGTGACTTAAGCCACCTGCCATATCAGGAACAATTATATTGGAAAGCTTTTAATGAGCCTCCGAAAGCTGGTATATCTCTGCGTGCGTTCAAGACTGACTTTGAAGGAGAATGGGACGAGTTTTACGATCCTTTGCAGTCCCTCAAAGAAACGCTTAGGAAATTCCCGCAACAAGACGAAAAAGGAAACCTGTGTCCGATATGGAAAATGCCACAAGTCCCAGAAACCCGTGACTTAACATTTTTAGGATACGTCGTCACTGAGTCGCGCAAAGAGTGGGAGGATCAAATTCTGGCGCTTGCGCAGATTCTCGTCGAAGGATTGAATGCCTCATATATAAACAAGCTTGCTGAGGCACGGGGTTGTCGTGATGAGAAACTTGGTTCTATTAAGCAACTAGCAAGAATACTGGAATACGCCGCTCTTCCGTCAGATGAAATAAAGTTCATCATCGAGCCTCTTAATGAACTTTGGTACCTTCGTTCTGCTATCGTTGCCCACGCAGGCGGTAACCCGCCACGAGGCGACCTCCGTCAACACTTTCGGAGTTTGGTGGAAAAGTGTGACTTAGCGATGCGCAAGTTATCCGAGTTGGTTAAGACTGGTTGCTTGTCATACGGGAGTGATTGAAATGACCACTGATAGCTTTACCGAATCTATAGTGGAACAAGCCGCTCTGGCCTGGCTTGAGAGTCTGGGCTACACTGTCAAATTCGGGCCATCCATCGCCCCTGGCGAACCCGAGGCGGAACGCACCGACTATGGCCAGGTAGTGCTGGAAGAACGCCTGCGACAGGCGTTGGCAGGACTAAACCCAGACGTTCCCGCCGAGGCGCTGGAAGAAGCCTTTCGAAAACTAACACACACCGACGCCCCGACACCTGTCGCCCGCAACCGCGCCATCCACCGAATGATTGTGGATGGTGTCACCGCCGAATACCGCCGCCCCGATGGAAGCATTGGCGGCGTCCAGGTACGTGTGATCGACTTCGACAACCCCGAAAACAACGATTGGCTGGCCGTCAACCAGTTCACGGTTTCTGAAAACAAACGTACCCGCCGCCCCGATATTGTGGTCTTCGTTAACGGCCTGCCGCTTGCGGTCATCGAATTAAAAAACCCTGCCGATGAAGAAGCCACGATCTGGACGGCTTTGCAGCAGATCCAGACTTACAAACAGGAGATCCCGTCCCTCTTCGCTTACAACATTGCACTGGTGATTTCGGACGGCGTTAAGGCACGCATCGGCACCATTACCGCTGATAGGGACCGCTTCATGCCTTGGCTTACCATCGAAGGCGATACGATAGCACCGGATACCTTGCCGCAACTGGAAGTATTGCTGCGTGGGGTCTTCCAAAAACGCCGCTTTCTCGACCTAATGCGTTATTTCATCGTTTTTGAAGACTTGTCTGGCGGAAAAGTTGCCAAAAAAATGGCCGGTTACCACCAGTTCCACGCTGTCAATGTGGCCGTCGAAGAGACTCTGCGAGCAATACGTCGTTCGATAGCAAGGCAAGAGTTCCGCGAGGAGCCCGGGCGCTATGAAGCCGGTCGTCAACCAGGCGGTAACCCTGGAGACGGGCGTATAGGTGTGGTTTGGCATACCCAGGGTTCGGGTAAGAGCCTGACGATGGTCTTTTATGCCGGACGCCTCATCCTTCACCCGGCCATGGAAAACCCCACCGTTGTGGTAATCACCGACCGCAACGACCTGGACGACCAGCTCTTCGGCACCTTTGCACGCTGTCAGGAAATCCTGCGCCAGGCACCCGTGCAGGCCGAAAGCCGCGCAGATCTGCGTGCTAAGCTCCAGATAGACTCGGGTGGCGTGGTCTTCACTACGATCCAAAAATTCCTGTCCGAGGAGAAAGATGACCGCTACCCACTCCTCTCCGAACGCCACAACATCGTGGTCATAGCCGACGAAGCCCACCGCAGCCAGTACGACTTCGTTGACGGCTTCGCCCGCCATATGCGCGATGCTCTACCCAATGCCTCCTTTATTGCCTTCACTGGCACACCTATCGAACTCACCGACCGCAATACGCGGGCCGTCTTTGGCGATTACATCAGCATCTACGACATCCAGCGAGCAGTGCAAGACGGCGCCACCGTGCCCATCTACTACGAAAGCCGCCTGGCGAAACTCGAGTTGGACGAGGCCGAACGGCCTCGGATTGACCCGGAATTCGAGGAGGTCACCGAAGGTGAGGAAGTCGAGCGCAAAGAAAAACTGAAGCGCAAATGGGCACAACTGGAAGCATTGGTGGGAAGCGAAAAGCGCTTGTCCCTTATTGCCCAAGACCTGGTTGAGCACTTTGAGCGCCGGCTGGAGGCAATGGACGGCAAGGCCATGGTAGTGTGCATGAGCCGCCGCATCTGCGTGGCTCTCTATAACCAGATTGTGGCTTTGCGCCCGGAATGGCACCACGAGGATGATGACAAAGGTGTTATCAAAGTGGTGATGACCGGCTCGGCACCCGACCCTGCTGAGTGGCAAATGCACATCCGGAATAAGGCTCGGCGCGAGGCGCTCGCTCAGCGCTTCCGCGACCCCAACGATCCCTTTAAGATCGCAATCGTACGTGATATGTGGTTGACCGGCTTCGATGCACCTTGCCTCCACACTATGTACCTGGATAAACCCATGCGTGGCCATGGCCTTCTGCAAGCCATAGCGCGCGTCAATCGAGTATTCCGTGATAAACCTGGCGGTTTGGTGGTAGACTACCTAGGATTGGCGAACGAGCTCCGCCAGGCGCTTGCAACCTACACCGCCAGCGGCGGTACTGGGCGGACGGCTATTGACCAAAGCGAAGCGGTGGCGGTCATGCTTGAGAAATACGAGGTTTGTCTGGGCCTATTCCACGGGTTCGATTGGTCCAAATGGGTGACTGGAACGCCGGAAGAACGCCTCGCACTATTGCCTGCCGCACAAGAGCACATACTGGCCCAGGAAAACGGCAAGGAGCGAGTGCTTAAGGCAGCTGCTGAACTCTCCAAGGCGTTTGCTCTTGCCGTACCCCATGATGAAGCGTTACGCATCCGCGACGATGTTGGATTCTTCCAGGCGGTGCGTTCCGTGCTGGCTAAAGGTGCCCCGGGCGAGCGCAAGACCGAAGAGGAACTCGATCACGCCATTCGGCAAATTGTCTCTCGTGCCATCGCCCCGGAAGGGGTAGTAGACATCTTCGCCGCCGCGGGGCTTAAGAATCCGGATATTTCCATCCTCTCGGATGAATTCCTCTCCGAAGTGAGCGATATGCCGCAGAAAAATCTGGCCGTAGAACTGCTGCGCAAACTCCTTTCCGGAGAGATAAGGGCACGTGCGCGTAAAAACGTGGTGCAGGCACGCTCTTTTGCGGCAATGTTAGAGCAGGCTATCCGTCGCTACCAAAATCGCGTCGTAGAGGCGGCACAGGTTATCGAGGAACTCATTGCTTTAGCCAAAGAGATGCGCCAAGCAAACGAACGCGGCGAGAAGTTAGGACTTAACGAAGAAGAACTAGCTTTCTACGATGCTTTAGGAACTAATGGTAGTGCGATTCAAGTATTAGGCGATGAAAAGTTGTGCATAATCGCGCGGGAGCTCACTGCGGCTGTCCGTAGCAATACGAGTATTGATTGGACGATGCGCGAGAGTGTCCGCGCTGGTCTGCGTGTTATCGTGAAGCGTATCTTGCGTAAACACGGCTATCCTCCCGATAAACAGGAGAAAGCTACGCAAGTTGTTATTGAACAGGCCGAAGCATTATCCCAAGAGTGGGCGACGGCCTGATTATGTTGTTATCTGTGCTCAAGCGGCATCTCACGTCGGGTTATGTTGCGCTTCAATATTCCTAACATAGGCCCGTTGTCCGAGGGGTCTTTGATCAAGAAGGAATCAGATTTAGCTTGTTATGTATAGGACAGGTTCTTGAATTGAGGAGGTAAACCGTGACCTGGGACACAGTTGATGTTTTTGTAATAGGGGCGGGCGTAGTGGGCCTGGCAGTAGCAAGGGAGTTAGGTAAGAGGTTCCCCAGGAAGATCATCGGAGTAGTTGAGCGAAACCGTACGTATGGGCTGGAGGTCTCGAGCCGCAACAGCGAGGTGATTCATTCTGGAATTTACTACCCGGGCGACACGTTGAAAACGCGTCTGTGTCTGGAAGGGAAACAGCGTCTGTACGAGTACTGTGCCAAGCGCTCCATACCCTGCCGGCAGACGGGAAAACTGATAATCGCCACCGACGAAGCCGGGCTCGGTAAACTGGATGTTCTCGAGCGACAGGGGAAAGAATACGGTATCCCGGTTGAACGCTTGACCCGGAAACGAGTAGCTGAAATGGAACCGAATATCAGCGCTGTTGAAGCTTTGTTCGTCAGGGACAGCGGTCAGGTGGATGTTCACCGTCTTATGCAGAGTCTGTTTTTCGAAGCCAGGGAAGCGGGAGTTGATTTTGTGTTCGATTCAGAAATACAGGCGGTTGAGTACACGGGGAGCTTCTATAAGCTGCACAGCAATCGAGAAGTCATTCAGGCTTTAAATGTTGTAAACTGTGCCGGTTTGGGGGCAGAAAAAGTGGCACAATTACTAGGACTCGATACTGAGAGGTGCGGTTACCGGTTACATCCATGCAAAGGAGAATACTTCAGGATCAAGAAAAAGCTCTCAGTCAAACACCTGGTTTACCCGGTGCCTAAGGTCAACAGTCTCGGCATCCATCTGAGCTTCGATATGCAAGATAGAATCCGGCTGGGGCCGAACGCGTACTACGTTGACAACATCGATTACGGTGTAGACGAGTCCCACATAGACGAGTTTTACGATGCGGCAGTTGCGTACTTGCCTTTCATTCAAAAGGGGGACCTGGCTCCGGACTTCGCCGGGATCAGACCGAAGTTACAAAGACCAGGCGAAAGTTTCCGGGACTTTGTGATTGCCCAAGAGAGCAGTCGGGGTTATCCCGGCTGGATCAACCTTATCGGTATTGAATCGCCGGGATTAACCTCTTCGTTGGCGATAGCAGAGTATGTGGCGGCGATCCTAAGTTAGAGCCGCAGTACCACAGTGCAAAACGCTTTTAGGTCACCCAAGTGCTTCTCTACTATCTTCTGCACGATTTCCAGGTTCAGTTGCTGGTAATCGTGGACGGCTATATTGCGAAACCCCACCATAGCCTTAAGCCGTGCAGCCAATTCGTCGTGGACAATGCCGTTATTGCAGAGAATATCGAAGACCTCACGGCTGCTTTGAGGAATGCCCAGGCCTTTTTCAGAAACTATATGCATTGCCAGATCAATACACGCTTCGCATGCTCTTTGGATATTCAAAATGATGGAGTCCTGACGGGTAAAGTCTTTAAGATTACCCGGGTTGTTATCATACTCCTCGTTTATTCGTTTGATGCAGCGTTCGACCACCTGAACTTTGTTTAAGATGACGTCATTGTGCATAAACTGCACCTCTTTCCATTATCTTATCGAGGATGCAGCGGCGCTCTTCATTGAGCTTGGCGTATTTTTTCAACGCGGTCATAGCAAACACCATCCTCTCTCGGTCATCGCTGCAGAAAAGGACTTTTCCTTTTGCTACGATTTGCGCTTGCAACACCGTCGAAGCTTTCTTGAGGTCTACAAGATCGACATCGTGATTCAAAATACTCGCCAGTTCCTGAGCCACTAAGAATATGTCATAATCACTGAATACATCTTTGCTCAAGAAGGCTAGATCCACATCGCTGTCAGCACGCAACTTGTCCTGAACGGCCGACCCGAAAAGAATAATCAAAAACGCACCCAGCCTGTCGGTGAGATGTTCAACAATCGACTTGACCTCCCCATCACTAAGCTGCACAACGCATCCCTCCTTGGAGACAACAGGAAGTTCTATCTGCATTGTAGCAAGTTCACCCTGGAACTACAACACGAGCGGACCTTAAGTAGTTTCCTCCCATATCCTGCCCAGAGACTTAAGGAAGATTGTGCAAAACGGACAAACCCGGCGCTATGCCGGGTCTACTTGGCCATTATTCGTTTTCATTATGCTATGATTGCTGTCTTAGAACAAATTCATTCTTGAGGTTTTTCAGGTTATTCATGAGAATTTCCGATTTCAGCATCACGAGCTCGACTTGCTGTTTTTTTATGGCTTGTTCCAGGTCCTGGACTGAGAATTCGGTGCGGCTGATGATGCTTTGGTCTGCTCCCTGGGCTTGGGCCTTGAGGTGGTCCCAGTATTCCCGCAAACTGGCAGCATGCTGGCTGGCGGGGGTCCATTGGCCTTGGCTTGCTTTAAGCGTGGCAGCCATAGCCTCGTATTTGACCCGAAAGTAGTCTGGGGGAACAGGGGAAGTGAAGACCTCAACCACATCGGCGTAAGAACTATAAAGCTCGATGGCCGCCTCCAGGGCGATTTCAGGGTTTCTTTGGGCTACCGCGGCGGTGAGGTTTTCGAGGCGATCCTCGAACTGGGTGCGCTTGGAAGTACTGAGCCCGGCTTTCACTGCTTCCGGTTCCAGCATATTCCAGTTATTGTGCATGTTCTTGAGGGTTTGGTCCTCCTTACTCCAATTGCTGCTTTGAGAACCGGATTGGGACTTCTTGGATTGGTTTCCGGTCTCTTTTGACTTGGACTTGGTTTGAGCTGTCGAGGTTTTTTCCTGTTCAGAGCTTTTTTCAGGTTCTAACTTCGTGTTTTGGACAAGAGACGCCGGTTTGTTGCCGGATTTGTACTTGCTATCGACTGCTGCAATTATCTGTTCGAGGTCAGTAAGGAACCGGGACAGAGCCCCGGGAGCCTGCGGTTTTTGCCCGATAACAGGCCCCGGCTTTTTCGCTTGAGAGTTGCGTGAGCCCGAGCACCCCGGTAGTGTCAAGCTCAGGGCTAGAAGGATTATTAACATTAAAACTACGGGTGAACGCATTCTCAATTTTTATCCCTCCCGGGAAGTGGTTTAACAGTCGTGGTAGTGAATTTGCGCGGTCCCCAAAGGTTAACTCCCTGACACGTATACCCGGTAATCGATATTGGGAAAGATGTTGTTCCTGGCTTCTAATTCTTGAAGCCATTCGTCATCGCGGCGACCTTCCCGAAGCAGGTAATATAGTCTGGTGAAGTTGTTTACGTGTTCCTTAGTGCGGCGCACAGCGTATTCTACCATTGTCCCTGTCTTCATGATGAAAGCCCAGTCGCTGGATTGAGCCAGTAAGAGCTCCCTAGCAGCCTGGTTAAGCATACGCCTGATGATGTCATCCGAACTGGGATATCGGTTGGCCAGCTCGACCATGCGCTCACCTGCTTTGTGGAGGTGGCGGTAGATCCATTCATTAGACTTTTCCAGCCATACCTCGTTGTAGCCTTTATGTCCCCAACTGCAAGCATTAGGTACCGCTGCCTGGTTCATCGGATATTCTTCCAAGTAGTCGGAAGCAGTAGTCGTCCGGAACACCTGTTGGTCGTGAGGTATCTTGCGCAGGAGATAGTTGAGGAAATCGGGGCCTTCGAACCACCAGTGACCGAAGAGTTCAGCGTCGTAAGGGGCAACCACGATTGGTTTTCGGTCCAAAATTTGCGCTAGGTACTCGATCTGGCGTTCCCGATTGAACATGAAGTTGCCGGCGTGGATAGCCGCTTTTTGCCGGGCCCAGTCCGGTTGGTAAGGTTCCTTGTACTCGCCTTTGCCGGTTATGCGGTAATATTTGATCCCCGTATCCAAGCGGATCCCTTCCGGGTGGATGTACTCCTTGATGTAATCGAAGTCCAAGTCATAGCCTATGTCCCTGTAAAATTCGCGGTAGTCAGGGTCCCCGGGGTAGCCTTCTTTGGCACTCCACACCTGTTTGGAAGACTCGACATCCCGGCCAAAAGCCGCAACTCCGCTCCCAGGGCAGTAAAGAGGGGCATAGACCCCATAGCGGGGCCGGCGCGAAGCGTACATGATGCCGTGGGTGTCGGTGAAAAAATAACGAACACCGTACTCTTTAAGAACCAGGTCGTCCCCGGGTTTGTACCCGCATTCGGGAAGCCAGAGGCCACGAGGAGGCTGCCCGAATGTTTCGCGAAACACCTGGATCCCGACTGCTACTTGGGCCCGTACCTGCTCTTTCTGAATGCCTATCAGGGGTAAGTAACCGTGGGTGGCACACGTAGTTATCAGCTCCACCTTACCTGTTGCCAAGAGCTCCTGGAAGGCACGGATCAGCCGGCCTTTGTACCTGTGGAAGAGAAACCGGTAAGCATTGGTGAAACGGCGTTCGTACATCTGGGCGACATAGTTGAAATCGGGCATGTTCCGGGTTCGTACCAGTTCTTTTTCCGAGAGTTCCACCAGTTTTTCCAGGTGTTTCTTGTACCTCCTCATCAGAAGCTCGTCATTGAGCATGGTGATGAGGGTTGGGCTGAGAGATATCGTTAGCCGGAAATCGATCTCATCCTCCGCTAATCTGGTCAGCACCTGGACTAAGGGTATATAAGTTTCGGTTATGGCCTCATAAAGCCATCGTTCCTCCAAACAGTGTTCGCTCTCAGGATGACGGACAAAAGGCAGGTGAGCGTGAAGCAATAGCAATAAGTAACCTTTGATCACTGTCAGTCTCCTTTCCAGCCGGGCTCAAAATCGTAGAATGAAGGCGAAGTGGCGTCGAACGGGATGGCGCCTATTCTTTCAATTATTCTTTGCTCGTAGTCATTTACCATCATCCACTCTTCGTCTCCCAGAGTTGAAATGTCATTGCGGGGGGTCATGACCGCGTTGGATACCGTAATAGGGAGAAAGCCGGAGGGCGTAAGCAGCCCTAGTATACCGTAATAAGGGGTATTAGGTTTGCCTACGTGGATGTGCCAGTCCCCAACCAGGCTTTTGACCCGGATATCGAAGTGAGACCGAGGATCTGACAGTTCCAGGATTCGAAGGCAGATGTTATCATAAGTGGCTAGGTCACCATAAGAATGCCGGATGGCTTCCCAGCGGTTAGGCGCTATTTCCCAGTAAGCATACAGCCATTCCGGATCCCTGACCAAGAGGGTCAACCGCACATCGTGGTAATAGCGCGGCAGTTCCACGGCAAAGGCAGGCCGCGGTCTGGTTTCAACCGGCACACCCAGCTCGTCCGAGGCTTCAAAACTGAGGTCTGAAGGGCGTGGTGCCGGTTTCTTTGAAGGTTTGTTCTGCCGCCGCCCTACAGCCAATAAGGATATGAAAGCCAAAAGAAGAAAAAGAAAGAATAATACGTCCGGATTCATGATTTCCCTCCTAGGTGATCAATATTGAAAAACGAAACGAGGAATAATTACTGCAACGGGCTTATTATTCCCAAATACCTCATAATAAATGAGCGCGGGGGATGATGGTGAGACAAGTAGTGTTGGGCAATGGCAGTTTGTTGTTAAATTTTGATAATGAACTTAATATTCGGGACCTTTATTGGCCTTATGGGGGGTTCGAAAACCATGGAGATAGGAATCGCACTAATTTTGGCGTCTATACAGACGGGAAACTTTCTTGGTTTTTTGAAGACTGCTGGCGTAAAGAGATTTCCTGCACAGAAGAAACCCCGGTTACGGACATCCGGGCATCCAATCCCGAACAGCAGGTAGATCTTGTTATCAACGATGCCGTCCACTGGGCAGAAGATTTCTACATGAAAAAAATCGCGGTAAAAAACCGAAGCGTTTACCCCCGTGAAATAAAACTGGTATTTTACCAGGACTTATCCATCAAAGGAATTGAAGCCGGCGATTCGGCCGTTTATGATCCTCAAACCGGAGGAATATACCACTACAAAAAAGGATGTTATATCCTGGCCAATTGCCGAACCGATAAGGGTACGGCTAAAGAATACAGCACCGGAGTCAAGAGGTACCGGGGAAAAGAAGGTACTTACCGGGACGCGGAGGACGGTATGCTTTCACTGAACCCGGTTGCTGATGGGCCTGTTGACAGTGCTCTCTCCGTAAGCTTGAACCTGGAAGCAGGGGAGGAAGGCCTGGTCTACTACTGGCTCATCGTGTGTCACTCTCTTGCCGCTTTGAGAAGAGCCAATGACCGCTTTATGAGTAAACATCCGGAAACTTGGTTGCAAGAGATAATCAGGTACTACCGCCGCTGGATCAAGAGACAGGAACGAGATTATCAGGATCTGAGTCCGGAGGTACAGCGGGTTTTTAAACAGAGCTTGTTTACTATTAAGGCTCAAATGGACAGGAGAGGGGCGGTGGTTGCATCTTCCGATGCCGATACGTTTCTGGTGGCACGGGATCACTACATGTATTTATGGCCGCGGGACGGGGCCATGGTCGCTCACGCTTTGGACCTGGCCGGTTACCCTGAAGAGACCCGTAAGTTTTACACGTTTTGTGGTGCCCTGCTGTCAGATGAAGGGTATTTTCTGCAGCGCTACAACCCGGACGGAAGCCCGGGATGTACCTGGCATCCATGGCTCATGCACGGCCAGCCCTGTTTGCCTATCCAAGAAGACGAGACCGCGCTTGTGATATGGGCTCTGGGGCAGCACTGCCGGCTTTATCAAGATGAGGATTTTGCGAGGTCGATGTTTGAGAGCCTGGTCAGGCCATCCGTCAGGTTCATGCTGGATTACACCGATGCGGTTACGGGTTTGCCCAAGCCGAGCTGGGATCTATGGGAGGAGCGTTGGGGCATTTTCGCTTTTACCTGCGGGGCGGTGTATGGGGCTTTGCAGGCAGGAGCTCAGATGGCCCGGGCTCTCAATGCGATGGAACTGGCTGACGAATGCGAGAAAAGAACGGCTGAACTGAAGCAGGCGATGGTGAGGTGGTTGTATTCGGAACAGCTGGGACGGTTTGCCCGGGGCCTTTTAATCAGCGAACAGGATGAGATGATGACGGATCTCACCCTCGATTCCAGTCTGCACGGGCTATACGCGTTTGGAGCTTTTGCGCCGGGGGACGAAAAAGTAGTGAAAACTATTCATACCTTAAAGGAGGGGTTATGGGTCAAGACCTCCGTCGGCGGGATGGCTCGTTACCCTGGGGATTGTTACTTCCGAGTAGCCGACAATCTGCATGAGGTACCTGGGAATCCTTGGATAATCACTACTTTGTGGCTAGCAGACTGGTATATCCGGAGAGCGGAAGGCATTGGTGATCTGGAGCAGGCCCGTGAGCTCATCGAGTGGGTCGCAGCTAAGGCGGTAGGTACGTGTTCGCTGCCGGAGCAGGTTCATCCCTATACCGGCGAACCCCTGTCCGTAGTTCCTCTTACCTGGTCCCATTCCACCTTTGTGCAGGTAGTAATCTCTTACCTGGCAAAGCGGGCAAGGTTGAGGCAAGAGTTGCATTGAAAAGGATTTTGATGCCGGGGAGAGAATGTATTGATTAAAACGGAGTGGAGGCGGGCCGAGGGTGAGATTTCCGGGAGAGGACGTTCGTTGGGGTTTGTTCGAGGTTTTTGTGGTGCTGATTGTTACCTTCTTGGTAGTGCAGTCTTATCCGTGGTGGGGGCCCCAGGTTATGGCTTACCTGGTTTACAAGGGCTGGGTTTCAGCGACCTTGATAAACGAGTTTATTTTTACTTATTTGATTCAATTTGTGGTCATGGTGGGAGCGGTACTGGTTCTGGCCCTGGTAGTTCGCAGGTGTTCGCCGAATAAAATAGGCTTAACACCTACCAGGGGTAAAACGCTCATCGAGTGGGGGATTGGCGGGGGCATCTTGCTGTTTGCGGTTATCCTGGTCATGGGACTGATTTTGCAACGAGTATTTCCCGAGATCCCTCCTCAGGCGTTCGAGTGGGTGCTAAAACGGGTCGGCAGCCTGAAAGAATTCGTTCTCTTGTTAGTGGTAATAAGCGTACTGGCTCCTTTAGCCGAAGAGCTGTATTTTCGGGGATTTGTATATCCCGTCTTCCGCAAGTACACCGGAGTGACGGCCGGGATTCTCTTATCAGGGGCGTTCTTCGGAGCCGCCCACTTTGACCTGTGGCGGTTTATTCCGTTGTCGGTGGGAGGGGCGATTCTGGCTTTCGTGTACGAAAAGAGCGGATCGATATATCCTTGCTGGCTGGCCCACGGGCTGTGGAACGGGGCCATGGGGCTCGCTTACTACTTCAAGATACTCGCGGGTTGACTGCGGGCACTTGACAACCGTCGGGCGGATTCCAATAATTAGAGAGGAAAGTGAATTAAGAATAACGAGAGAGGGGTGAAGTTATGCCAGTCTACGATTACAAATGTCAGCATTGTGGTAAGTTTGAGATCGTCCAAAGGATAACTGCTCCCCCTTTAGAGGAGTGCCCGACCTGCGGAGGCAAGGTTGAGAGGTTGATCAGCCGGAACGTAGGTATAGTTTTCAAAGGCCCGGGTTTCTATACCACCGATTCGAGAGAAAAAGACCGCCTGCGCGAGCTTAACCGGGAGAGGCAAAAGGATAACCAGGCCTTGTTGGACGGAGATGTCGGTGGTTTCGTGAAACAGTCTGAAGAAACCGACAAGAAGATCGCTGAGATGGGTTAGGGAAACGGCGAGGCAGCCCCCCTTTTTGGCGGGGGCTTTTTTGTTGGTAGGAGGGAGAGGCCACCTGCTTGTCGAATCTGTAAAGGAAGATACGAAGGCAGGTGGGACCTTGTTCAAGGCCATCACGTTCGATTTTTGGAATACTTTGTATAAAGGGCCCGGAGCCAACGACGTTACGGAAAAGCGTATCGAACTGGTGCAAAAGGTGTTGCAGGAAGGCGGTTTATCGTCGGATCGGCGGGCGATAACCAGGGCTTTCAAACGTTGCTGGCAGCGGGCATATTTTTACCAGAGAATCAACGGGTTGGAGATAACCCCGCGGGGACACGTAGAGTGCATCAAGAAGATACTCGGGGTGAAGGCAGATCAGGTTTTAGACGATAAACTCTACCAGGCATATACCAGGGCCCTCTTGGAGGCTCCTCCCGAATTGAACGATGGAGCGAAAGATGTGTTGGCTGAGCTTAAGGGGAGTTACAGGCTGGCTGTCATCTGCAATACTGGGGCAACCCCTGGCCTCATATTGAGAAAACTGATGGCGGCCGATGGCATTCTGGGGTATTTTGACCTTACTGTTTTTTCGGACGAAGTTACCTGGGCCAAACCGAACATCAGGATATTCCGTTATACCTTGCAGAGACTAGGGGTCAATCCGTATGAAGCGGTACACGTTGGGGACGATACCATAACCGACGTCATCGGGGCGAAAAGGGCGGGAATGAAGGCGGTATGGATATTTCCCCAGGCGAATCGGCCTGTGCCTGAGTGCGACTGGCATATAAGGGATTTGCGTGAGCTCAGGCAGATCTTTGGGAAGGCGGTTGAATGCGGTGGAAGTGAAAAATGTAGTAGAAAGTTTGGTGTGGAATAACTTGGACAGCGTCCTTGCCCGCAAGGAAGGGGCATGTCGGTGTGAAAGGTGCCGGGCCGACATAGCCGCTTATGCGTTAAACCGGTTAAAACCCCGATACGTGGTGACTGCCAGGGGGGAGGTCTATGTCAAAGCTGAGTTTCTTACTCCTCAGTTTCAGCTGGATGTCATAACCGCCTTGGCAGAGGCCGTAAACCAGGTGAGCGAGCATCCTAACCATGGTCAACCAGAAGAATAAGCGTACGGTTGTTATTTATACCGACGGCGCCTGTTCTGGGAACCCGGGCCCAGGCGGGTGGGGTGCGGTGTTACTTTACCAAGACCGGCACAAAGAGCTAAGAGGAGGGGACCCAGAGACGACCAACCAGCGGATGGAGTTGACCGCAGTTATAGAAGCTTTGAGGGCCCTAAAAGTCGAAGGGTGGGACGTAGAAGTTTATTCAGACAGTGCCTACCTGGTTAACGCCTTTAATCAGGGTTGGCTTGAAAAGTGGCAAAGAAACGGCTGGAAGAACGCGAAAAACGATCCGGTAGCCAACCAGGATCTGTGGCAAGAGTTGCTTCGGTTGTCCAAGAAAAACAAGGTGAAGATTATCAAAGTAGCCGGGCATTCAGGCGACTTTTGGAACGAAAGGTGTGATGCCTTGGCGCGCCAAGCTATTAAAGAGATCAGTGGTCGGGATTGACTAACAGGCACGGTTGCAAGTTGGGAGCGGTTGTTTTGAAGGTTAGTGTATATAAAGACTACGAAAATGGAAGATTAGGTCTAGGGGTTAAAGTGGTGGCTGAAAAGGCTACACTGGCCGATCTCCTGGAAGCCTGGGAGCCCCTGGCCGACGACGACAGCGTTTTCAAACAGTACGCGCAAGACAACTACTCTCCATGCAAAGGGTGTCGGGTCAACTGCTGCAGGCAGGCTTACGTTATCCCGGACCTGGTATCCTTGAAAAAAATGAGCGATTACCTACGGTTATCGCCTTTGGAGTTTGCCATCCGGTACTTTGATCAAGAAAAACTGAAGCTGAACCTACCGCGATTACGGTCTTCTCCCTGCACGTTTCTGGTGGAAGACTGCTGTTCAGTATACCCGGCCAGGACCCTCATCTGCCGCTTTTACCTGTGCACGCATATCCTGGGAGAAACGGAAGAGCTCATTTACTCTATTGCTTTGGCCGGCATGGCCGCGACTCAGCTCTACCTTAACGGTCTGGGAATCATAGATCTCAGGGCCGAGGTTTGCGGAATGTCCAGCTATGAAGCATGTTTACGTAGCCTCTTAGACAGCTCGCGGGAGACCGAAGGGGCCAGGGCGTTTCTCGAGGCCCACGACTATTCGGATATACCCCTGACCGTTTTTAACCTCGGCAGGTGACATCCATTGCTCTGCCTGACATTTGCCGGTTCTTCCGTACTCCCGGGGGAAAGGAGTACGGGTATTGTCTGCTTTGAAAACGTTTTTGTTAATGTCCTTGTTCTTGCCTTTCTCAGTTGCTTTGGCGAGTTATATAATCAAAGGTACAAACTGGCGCAGGATTCTCGTTGTCACCATGTCGCTAATACTCGGACTTGCAGCTTATTGGCTGTATGCTAAAGTGCCCTTAACCCCGGTCTTTATTTCCTTCCACGGGTGGGAAAAAGCGGTCACCTTCCTCGATATTCTCCTCTTGTTCTACATCCTTTACGTTGGAATCGAAAACCGGCATCTACCCATCGGTTTACTGGCCATATTGCAGCTAGCATTGGTGGCGTACGTCGAGGGGTTCTTGGGTCCAGACTCCCGAGCTGTCGGCACTTTTGCCGTTGACCGCCTGTCGGTGGTCATGTTCTTTGTAGTGTCGGTTGTCGGGTCTCTCATCAGTGTCTATGCTCTTCCCTACATGGAAGAGCACGTGGAACACGTCGAATTAGACCGTAACCAGCGTTTCTTTTTCTGGTTTGTCTTGTTCTTAGCGGTCATGAATGGCCTCATTTTTGCCAACAACGTTCTCTGGCTGTATTTCTTCTGGGAAGCCACTACCCTTTGTTCCTTTCAGCTCATCGGTCACGACGATACCGAAGAAGCACGCCGTAATTCATTACACGCGCTTTACCTCAATTCCGTAGGTGGGCTGGCCATGATTACTGGTATAACCGTGATGCTGGCCGGATTCACCGGGAGGACTCTGTCTCTGGCGGACATAGCTGCGAGCGACTTGGGGCTTGTCTCCCCCGTTTTTCTCCTGGCGCTGGCTCTGTTTATGACCGCTGCCTTTACCAAGTCAGCTCAGTTTCCTTTTCAAAACTGGCTTTTGGGGGCTATGGTAGCTCCTACACCGGTATCGGCTTTGCTTCATTCTAGCACCATGGTCAAGGCCGGGGTATACCTGGCGGTGCGGCTGGCCCCGGCCTACGACGGTACCGCTCTTGCGACGTTCATAGCCTTGATCGGCGCTTTCAGCTTTTTTGCCGCTTCTTTGATGGCGGCGGGTAACGATAACGCCAAGGCAGTTTTAGCCTACTCGACGGTAGCAAATCTCGGGCTTATTTTCGCTTGTTGCGGGATCGATCTTCCGCTTTCAGTGGCGGCTGCGGTTCTGCTGATCATCTTCCATGCCTTAGCCAAAGGGCTTCTTTTCATGGGAGCAGGAGTTATCGAGCACCGACTGGGTTCGCGGAACATAGAGAGCATGGAGGGATTAGGAGAAAAGCTGCCTTTGCTGGCTCTGCTGATGGTTGGCGGGGGTTTTGCCATGTTCTTGCCGCCGTTCGGGATGTTGTTCTCCAAGTGGGCGGCCATGGCTTCGGCTGCGACTTCACCTTTGGTCTTATTGTTATTCGTAGCCGGCAGTGCCCTGACGACCGTTTTTTGGAGCAAATGGATGGGCCGGATCCTGGCCGCGTCACCGGGTAGGGTTGCTAAACGGGCTACAACACATGTTTCGAGCCGTGGGGCAGGATACTATGCCGTTTCTCTGGGTATTCTAGGTTTAGCTACTCTTGTACTTTCTTTTGATGTGACAACCGTAATTGACCGGTTGGTTGCCCCTGCCTTGGTTTGGTTCTACCCGTTAGCTTTTCAACCTGCCCTGGGCGGAAACGTAATACTGTTCAGCTGGGCGAGTTTTCTCCACCCTAACCTGGCGATCACCGGATTGCCGGAAGGAGTTTTTCCCTTCGGTCTTATGGGAGGAGCCTTGGTGGCTACCTTGGTCTTGCCCTGGCTTCTGTTCAGGCCCGAATTTCAAGCTGCCAGTTCAGTTTACCTTTGCGGAGAGAACATGCCTGGTGAAGAAAACCGTTGTTTCGTCAGCAGCATGGAAAAAGGGACAGAAGTGGCTTTGGCAGGCTACTATTTCACCGGTTTTATAAATGAAGGACTTTTGAGGCGGTTGAGCTGGATAGGAGGGGCTATTCTTATACTGATGCTAGGGGTTATCGTGTTATGGGTACTTTGGTGAAGATACTGCTTATAGTTCTCTTAGCCCCCGTCTTGGGTGGGCTGCTCTTGGGGGTTGACCGCAAGCTCACGGCCAAGATGCAGGGACGTAAAGGTCCCCCTGTAATTCAACCGTTTTACGATCTCGTCAAGTTGTGGGCCAAAACCAGCACTTACACCAACAAGCCCCAGGTGTTTTTTATCTGTGCCTATCTTGTATGGATGCTGCTCGGCCTGGTTATGCTGGCTACCGGGCTGGATTTTCTGGTATTCGTCTTCACTATGACCGTGGCCGAGGTGGCTTATATACTGGCAGGGTTTGCTACCCGTTCTCCTTACAGCCACATCGGGAGCACCCGCGAACTGATCCAGGTGCTGGCGGCAGAGCCAGTCTTACTGTTTGTAGCGTTTGCGCTTTACCTCGAAAACGGGACTTTTCTCGTCCAGGGGGCCTTGGTCAACCCGTCGCCTTTGTTGTTATCTTATCCTTTGTTGTTTTTGGCGGTGCTCTTAATCCTGACCATCAAAGTACGCAAATCTCCTTTCGATATTTCGTCTGCTCTCCACGCGCATCAGGAGATAGTGCGCGGGATTAACACCGAGTTTTCGGGTCGGTACCTGGCAGTAGTTGAGCTGTCTCACTGGCTGGAGACGGTAGTGTTTCTTTTTATCATTTTCTTGTTTTGGGCCAATCCCTGGTGGGCGGGGGTTTTGTGGGCACTTGGAGCGTATTTCTTGGAACTGGTTGTGGACAACATTTCTCCGCGGATGAACTGGAACTGGATGATTAAAGTGGCCTGGACGGCCGGTATCCTGTTATCAACGAGCAACCTGGTTTGGAGGGTATGGGGCTAATGGCCGTACTCACACCAGGCTACTTGAAGGAGTGAAGGTCTTGAGCCTCGTTGATCGGGCGCGATCGAAGTCCCCGTGGGTAATGCATTTTGACACTGCGGGCTGCAACGGTTGTAGTATCGAGGTGTTTGCTTGTTTTACTCCTTTGTATGATTTAGAGCGGTTCGGTATTGTAAACGTCGGAAACCCGAAACACGCTGATGTGCTTTTGGTTACGGGCACTGTCAACCACAAGGCCAAGAGGGTGTTGAAGACTGTCTACGACCAAATGAATCATCCCAAGGTCGTAGTGGCGGTAGGTATCTGTGCCACCTCCGGCAACGTCTTTCACCAGAGCTACAACTGTTTGGGGGGAGTGGACAAGGTGGTGCCTGTGGACGTGTATGTTCCCGGGTGCGCGGCACGGCCTGAAGCCATTATTGACGGCATTTTCCTGGCCTTAAAGAAACTGGAGGAGAAAAGAAGGGACAAGGATGCAAGCCATCGAGAAGTTGAACCGACAGGAACTTCTGGACAGGGTGAGGCAGCTGTCCGGTAAGGGAGCTCGCCTGGTTTCGATTACCGGGGTGGACACCGGCCAGTGGTTGGAACTTATTTACGTTTTTGAAGACGAGTTGGAGATGGTGGCTTTTAAGACAGAGGTGGAACGGGAAGGCTTTTTCCCGAGCATTGACCATTTTTACCCGGGGGCATGGCTGGCTGAAAACGAGATCCAAGACTTGTTCGGACTGAAGTTTGAGGGGTTGGGGGTAGATTTCGGGGCATACATGCTTCTGAGCCACGACAGCCCAAAGCGGCCTTTTATCAAAGAAGTACGAGTAAGAGGGGCTATGAAATCTGATGAAAGCTAGCACCATAATTCCTTTCGGACCCCAGCACCCGGTCCTGATCGAACCCCTACAGCTGGCTCTGAAGGTCGAAGACGAGCGGGTAGTTGAGGTGAGACCGGCCTTAGGTTACACTCACCGGGGACTGGAAAAAGGGGCGGAATTAAACGACGTAGTCAGAAACATTTTTATGGCGGAGCGTGTGTGTGGCATTTGTTCATTTATCCACAGTTGGTGCTACTGTGCCTGTATAGAGGAGCTGTTGAACGTCGAGTCGCCGCCCCGCGCAGAATTCATCCGCCTCGTTTCCGCCGAGCTTACCCGCATACACAGTCATCTATTGTATCTCGGGCTTTTGGCCGACGGCCTGGGGTTTGAGAGCTTGTTCATGCAGTTTTGGCGGGTGCGAGAAAGGGTTTTAGATCTGATGGAGGCAATCAGTGGCGGGCGCGTGATTATGGGCAACTGCACCATCGGCGGGGTGAGGAAAGACATAGACGCGGACATGGTTCGGGCTATATTCAAAGAAGTGAACGAGGTAGAAAGGGATCTCGTACCACTAACGCGGGCTGTGTTAGACGATTACACGGTTAAAAAACGAACAGTGGGCAAGGGAGTGCTGAGTAAAGAGGACGCAATCAAATTCGGAGCTGTGGGGCCGGTGGCCCGGGCCAGTGGGGTAAGAACCGATGTGAGGCTGTTAGGCGAAGGCCCTTACAAGTACGTCGATTTCGAAGTGGTTATCGACAAGGATGGAGACGCTTACGCCCGCACCGCTGTTCACGTGCGCGAGGTGTTTGTTTCCCTGGATTTAATCCGGCAGACACTATGTAAATTGCCGGCTGGGGAGATAAAGGCTGACTGGAAAGGAAGGGTTCAGGGCGAGGTCATTAAACGGATGGAGCAGCCGCGAGGAGAGATGATGTACTATGTCCGCGGCAACGGTAACCGAAACCTGGAAAGATTCAAGGTCAGGACTCCCACTTTCGCGAATATCCCACCTCTTTTGGAAATGTTGCCCGGTTGCGAATTGGCAGACGTTCCGGTTATAGTCATTTCCATTGATCCGTGTATTGCCTGCACGGAGCGATAGAGGAGGAGTTGATGATAGTGCCGGGGATGTTGATACAGGTATTCAGAAACCTTTTTTCCCGGCCGGCAACTAGGGGCTACCCTTACCAGCCAAGGGAACCGTTCCGGGCAGCCCGGGGAACTTTGATGCTCGATATCGACAAGTGCATAGTTTGCGGGGCTTGCGAAAAGGCGTGCCCGGCCGGGGCGATTGAGGTGAAACCCAAGGAACACCTGTACAAATACGACCCGTACAGTTGTATCGTTTGCGGGAACTGTGTAGAGGCTTGTCCTACCGGCTGTTTCGAGATAACCTCAGAGTGGCGCAAGCCGGTGACCGAGATGCGAACGATGGTCTGGGAGGTTACCCGGACTAAGAAACGGGCGGAGAGAATGGCCTAAGCTTGGTTGAAACGCATCTCTGTATGACGGTTTAATTTTAGAAGGTCAAGGCTGATCGCTAGAGGAGAAGTAGAATAGCGATAGATATCCTACCCCGTTTAGTAACCATAGCAGACTTGGCACACTTTTTGACATCAATTTGCAGTGAACCGTATAATGAAAACAAGAAGGGTAGGTAAGGGCGCCATGGTGGACACCAGCAGGTTACCTGGAATAGACAAAAAGCACCGAGTAAGTATGAAGGACCTGTTGTCAACCATCGATGGACAGGTTGGTGTTTATTTGACGGACGGAGCAGCCTTCACCTTGGGAGTCAGCCGTGCCTATGAAGAGTTGACTCAGATAGCAGAAGAAGAAGTTATTAACCGACATATGCGCGAACTCGAAGAGGCAAAGTTCATCGACAAATCGGTGACTCTGCTGGTCTTGAAGAATAAAGCCCCTTTAACTATACAGCAGAAAATACTGCGTAGTAAGAAAAAGGTAATCGTTACTGGCAACCCGGTGTTCAACCAAGAAGGCGAAATACTCTTGGTTGCAACCACGGTATGTCCAACAAACGAAAAAAATGAGTTCTTAGCCACTCTTGAAAGCACCCCCCACGTTCTCTCAGCTATAGAGAACATGGTGGCTACAAGCAAGGCCATGCAGAGAGTGCTTTTAAGGGCTATCCGGGCTGCAGCCACCGACTCCACAGTTCTGCTAATAGGGGAATCGGGCGTAGGTAAGGAGGTTGTGGCCAGGGTTATTCACCAGAGTAGTCAACGCAGAAGCAAAGCCTTTGTGAAAGTAAACGTGGCTTCGCTTCCTGATGAACTGATTGAATCTGAACTCTTTGGCTATCAGCCCGGGGCTTTTACAGGAGCGACCAAATCCGGCAAGGTGGGCTTAGCAAAGGCTGCTGACGGAGGAACCCTGTTTCTGGATGAGATTAGCGAAATACCGCTGAGTAGCCAAGCAAAACTCTTACGCCTGCTTCAGGAAAAAGAGTTCATTCCCATAGGAGGCGTAACTTCTACCAGAGTAGATGTCAGGTTTATCGCTGCTACTAATAAGAGCCTGGAGGAAATGGTCGAAAAGGGAGAGTTCAGACAGGATCTTTACTACAGGCTTAACGTCATCCCGATCCATATCCCCCCTTTGCGAGAGCGTAAAGAAGATATTCATCCTCTAGCCGAGATGTTTCTTGACAAATTCCGGAGACGCTTCTCAATCGACAAAAAGCTATGTCCTTCTGGCCTGCAAGCGCTCTTGGATCACAATTGGCCAGGAAACGTCCGGGAACTAGAAAACCTGCTGGAGAGACTGGTCGTTCTCTATCCTCAGTCCAAGATTACTAGAGAGTTGGTGGAGAACGAATTGGGGACGCGTTGTGTCAAAACGAGAAATGGATCCTTCCAGGTAAGCAGCACGGTGATCAAAGAGAAAAAGGATCTTTCACACGCAGTAGACTCGTTTGAGAAACAGCTCATCGAACAGACCCTTCGCCAATGTAATTTCGACCTCCGCAAGACCGCGAGAGCCCTTGGTATTCACCGTACGACTTTGTTAAGGAAAATGCGGAAATACGAAATCAATTGACATCCTTCCTTAGTCAAATTGGCTCGAAGCTAAGTACCGGCCTTTCGCGAGCCAGCCCCCCGGCGTCCTGAGTATCCCACAAGTTTAAAGCACCAGCTAAGACCTTCAAGTGTGCAGCTCTGCACAGATGACGGTCGCAAACCTGCACACGGTAGATTTCCCTTGTGTCTTTCCATGCCTAGAATAACGACTTTTCCAACTGCCTTTGCGTTCTGATTTCCGCACTAACTTTTCCTATCAGAGGAAACTGCGTTCTTATGGGCATTCGGCGCTTGGCATGCTTTTTGCGTTTACTATTAGTGAACATGCGGAACCCGAACTTTGGAGAAGAATATGGCACAAGGGGGTGAACACGAAGCACTGAGGAAAAGCGTTCTCAAAGGCTGTCAAAGAAAACAGCGTTTCTGAGATGGAGGTGATTAAATATGATGACAGCCGCCGAATACATTCAGAGTTTGAGGGATCTAGGACCGCGCAACATTTACGTTCTGGGGGAGAAGATCCAAAACCCGGTAGACCATCCGTTAATACGACCGTCTATCAACTGCTGTGCCATGACTTACAAGCTGGCAGAGCTCCCGGAGTATCAGGAATTGATGACAGCCAAATCGGCTCTGACAGGTCGTACTATCAATCGTTTCTGCCATTTGCATCAGGATACTGAGGACCTTATTAAGAAAGTTAAGATGCTGCGTCTGGTGGGCAACATGACGGGGTCTTGCTTCCAACGCTGCGTGGGCATGGATGCCCTCAACGCCGTATGGAGCACCACCTATGAAATGGATGCCAAGCTCGGCACCAATTATCACGAACGCTTCCGCAACTATGTCCTAGAGTGGGAAGAAAAGGACTGGACGGTCGACGGGTGTATGACAGACCCGAAGGGAAACCGCTCGGTCGGTCCTTCCGAACAGGCCGATCCCGACCTTTTCGTCCGCGTGGTCGAAAAGAGGCAAGATGGAATTGTGGTTAGAGGAGCTAAGATGCACCAGACAGGCATTCTGAACTCCCACGAAATACTGGTCATGCCAACGCAGACAATGCGACCGGAGGATGCAGATTATGCTGTGGCTTTCGCCGTACCTGCTGATGACCCGAGCCTCATATACATTTACGGTCGCCAGAGTTGCGATACCCGCAAGTTGGAATCCACGAAGGTTGACGTTGGCAACGTCAACTACGGAGGACAGGAAGCCGTAGTAATATTCAACAACACATTCGTGCCGTGGAACCGCGTGTTCATGTGTGGTGAAATCGAATTTACGGGCATGCTGGTGGAGCGATTTGCCGGGTACCATCGTCAGTCGTATGGAGGGTGCAAGGTTGGTAACGGTGACGTGCTAATAGGAGCAACTGCGGCCATAGCAGATTACAATGGGGTCGCTAAAGCTTCCCACGTCAAGGACAAGATTGTGGAAATGGTCCACCTCAACGAAACGTTGTATGCGTGCGGAATAGCCTGCTCTGCAGAAGGACGCAAGACCGCGTCCGGCAATTACCTTATCGACATGATGCTGGCCAACGTCTGCAAGCAAAACGTTACCCGGTTCCCCTACGAAATTGCCAGGCTGGCCCAGGATATCGCGGGCGGTTTAGTGGTAACCATGCCATCTGACGCCGACTTCAACTCACCCGAGGTTGGAGAGTGGTGCAGGAAGCTTATGGTTGGAGATCCCAAGTATCCTACAGAACACAGGCAGCGCATGCTGCGCCTGATTGAAACTATGACGTTGGGTGCCGTTGCCGTGGGCTACTTGACGGAATCTCTACACGGAGCGGGTTCTCCGCAGGCGCAGAGAATTATGATCAGCAGGCTTGCCAACCTTGAGCAAAAGAAAGCCTTGGCGCGAAGGTTGTGCGGCATCGACCCCGATGGCCTGTTCTGAAGAGATGGGAGTATGAGCATGAAAGAAACTTTAGTGAAGTTCCTGGCTGAAAAGGTCACTCCGTACCTGCAAATGCACGGGGGTGATGTCGAGTTCGTCGACGTGGTGGATAATTGCGTGTCCATAAGGTTGAAAGGAGCTTGTCAAGACTGCAGCGCTGCCCAAATAACCGTCGAAACGGTGATAAAAGAGGCGATCGTTTCGAGATTTCTCGAAATAGAAAAGGTAATGATTGAGCCGTCAGATGATTCCCTAGAACTCATAAAAATCGCACGTGATATATTGTCGGGTGGTACCGGTGGGATCATCAACAACCATAAAGATTAGGTACTGCGGCGGATGTAACCAAGCGTATGATCGCGTGAAGTTGGTCTCCGATATCGTTAAGTCCCTTCACGAACAAAACGGAAAAGATTTTAGGGTCGTCTTCGGAAGAGACGACCCGGCCGACATCGAACTGGTAATCTGTGGATGTAGTGCCTGTTGCAGTGATACAGACGAACAGAAGGACGAGCGAACACCCCGAGGGAGATTCGTCGTGGGCCCGAACCTTCTGAACTACTACGAAATACCACAAAACGACCTCTTGCCGCGACTGTTGTCGCAGATTACTGGTGAGGAGGAATGATTGGTGAGTTGGAAAGAATATTACGAAAAGCGCATAGTGACCCCAGAAGAGGCGGCTAAGCTCATAAAATCCAACGACCGGGTGGTGCTGGGCCATGCCTGCGGGGAGCCCAAACTGGTGGTAGACGCCATGGTCGAAAGAGCGGGCGAACTGGAAAACGTCGAAGTGGTACACATGGTGGCCATGGGCAAGGCGCGTTATTGCCAGCCAGAATATGCCCAATCCTTTCGACACAACGCCCTCTTCGTAGGCGCAGCTACCCGGAACGCACTCAAAGAAGGGCGCGGTGACTATACCCCTTGTTTTTTCCATGAAATCCCTGGCCTGTTTCGCAACAACGTGCTGCTGGTAGACGTAGCCTTGGTTACCGTGTCGCCTCCCGATCGTCACGGCTTTGTCAGTTTGGGTATCTCCGTGGATTACACCCGTCAAGCCGTCCTCAGTGCCAAAACCGTAATCGCAGAAGTCAATCCTAATATGCCGCGCACCGGGGGTAACTCTTTTTTGGAAGTGACGGACATAGACTATTTCGTCCTGAGCGAGGAGCCGCTTTACCAGCTTTCCCCGCCGGAGATAACTGAAGTCGAAAGGGCTATAGGGGAGAACGTAGCGTCCTTGATAAAAGACGGAGACTGTCTGCAGTTGGGAATCGGCGCCATACCCGATGCCGTTTTGAGCTTCCTGGGCGACAAGAGCGACATCGGCATTCACTCCGAAATGGTATCTGACGGGGTAATGAACCTGGTCAAGAAAGGGGTTATTAACTGTCGCCGAAAAACCCTGCATCCCAACAAAATAGTAATTACGTTTGCCATGGGTACTCCGGAATTCTACCGGTGGCTGGACTACAATCCATTGATCGAGTGTTACACCGTAGATTATACAAATGACCCATTTGTTATAGCCAGAAATGATAACATGGTGTCTATCAACTCGGCTCTCGCAGTCGATCTACTCGGACAAGTTGCGGCAGACACGTTGGGGCCTTACCAGTTCAGTGGCGTCGGAGGGCAAGTTGACTTTGTTCGAGGTGCTGCCCGCTCTTCCCGAGGGAGAAGCATCATAGCAATGCCTGCTACGGCTGCGCAGGGCAATGCATCGAGAATAGTGCCTTCCTTAGCACCAGGGCAAGCGGTGACCACCTCAAGAAATGATGTGGATTACGTCGTAACCGAGTTCGGTGTAGCCAAGTTGAAAGGCAAAACCGTTAGGGACAGAGCCCGTTCTCTTATAGAAATAGCGCATCCTGCATTCAGAGACGAATTGAGGGAAAAGTTTTCACAATTAATGGGCTATTCGATTTAGCTTACAGGAACAACTGGAGTTTAAACGACTTGATTAGCTTCGCAGGTCCAAGTTGATTCCAGGGTTTTTGGTTCTTTTGCCATGTGTAAGTCAGAAGGAGGTGAGAATTAGTTGAGTAAGCCGTTCATTCAAAGCAAAAGGAGGTGAAGGAATGCCCTTAGCTTTGTCGGTTGGAGTTCTTGCTGGCCTATTAACGTACTTTGCTGTCGCAACAAGTTCTGCGCTTCATATCGTTGTTTGGGTGTCGTTTATTGCCTGGGCCGTATTTTTCGTTGCAGGTGCAGACAAAAACGGTGTGCTGAAATCGCTGGTTCCCCTTTGTGGTGGCACTGTGTGGGGATGCATCTGCATCCTTGCGATGCAGGGGCTAGCTCGTGGGTTTAGTTTACCGGCACTGTCTGTCTTAGTGGGACTAGCTGCCCTAGTGATTGTCTTGATGATGAAGCTCCCTCTATTCGAACTAGCACCTGCACAGTTCTTAGGTTTTGCAGCTTATTTCGGTAGCTATTTCGGTAACGCGGTCGGCCCGAACCAGTCGCCGGTGTTCGTTGCGCTTTGCGTCGCCGTCTCGTTGGCTGTCGGCGTTCTTGTTGGTCTCGTTTCTGTTCAAATACCGAATCTGTTCAGCGGTAAAGAGGTTTCTAGCCAATGAGATTATTAGGGACTTGTTTTGATAATTTGACGAGGAGGAGTGATTGAAGTGAAGCTTTACTTTTTCGAGTGCGGTATCTTGAAGAGCCAAAAACAGTACTTTACAGCAGGGCGCGGTCTGCTCGAGCCTTTCGACGTCCCCGTTCCGTTCTTTTTAATCGAACACCCTCAAGGCTATGTTCTATACGACACTGGCAATGCCCTGGAGGTAGCTATTGACAAGGTAAAACACTGGGGCGACATAATTGCTGCGTACGATCCGGTTATGACAGAGGATCAATGGGTCGTAAACCAGATCAAAAGAGTCGGCGTCAAGCCGGAAGACATAAAATACGTGGTACTTTCTCATTTACACCTCGATCACGCGGGTGGTGTTGGTCACTTCCCCAACGCCAAGTACGTTGTCCAAAGAGATGAGTTGTACTACGCTTATGTGCCAGATTTCTTCATGAAAGGCGCATACATCCGGGCTGATTTTGATAAGAACGTTGACTGGTTTATCTTGGAGGGGTGGCGGGACAACAAATTCGATCTCTTCGGAGATGGGAAAATCATTATCTATTTCACGCCAGGACATACCCCCGGCCATCAATCGCTACTGGTCAACCTTGAAAAATCTGGTCCAATGATGCTAACCGGAGATGCCTGTTATACTACGGAAAACATCGACGAGGATGTCCTTCCAGGGCTCGGCTGGAGTCCTAGCCTCTGCGTCCAAACCATCCAGACTTTCAGGTTCCTGAGGGATCAAAGAGGCGTCCAAATAGTAACTGGTCATGATCCCGTAGCATGGCAACAGTATAAGAAAGCACCAGCATACTACGATTAGGTCATTTTACTCTATCTCCGTTAATAAGAATACTTAGATGTGCAACGGCGACTTGCAAAATAAGTTGTAATCACAAATCTAAGGAAGAGAGAATATTCTCTGTTCACCCCCGGTTTACATTCCATTTAAGAAGACCAGCATCGCGCCCTCGGCGTCGCTGGTCTTCTGTCTGTGCTATTCCACTTCCTTCCGAAGAGAACAACCTCGTTAGTATCGTTTAATCGTCCTGCTCAAATGCCAAACCTTCCGATTACTGGTGAAAACTAAACCACGGGAATCTGTAGCTCCGTTTTAGTAGTAGCAGGAATTGGCCAAAACGCGCGGAATATATTATTCGATATGCTATTTCGTGAAACGGGGGTGTATAAGGAAAGGTTTGAAACGGGAAGACTTGATTAACATTTGAGGAGGGAGAGAATTGAAGAAGCAGAAATTGTTGGCATTATTCATGGCCATAGCCATGCTGGTACTGGTTGTTGCGGGTTGTGGAGGATCTAAGACCGAGTCTACCGGTACACCAGCTTCCAAGAGCGAAGAGGTGGTCAAGTTAGGTTTTTTAGGGGCCTTAACGGGATCGGTGGCTAACTATGGTATCCCCGGCAAAAAGGGAATGGAGATGGCCATCGATGAGCTTAATGCTAAAGGCGGCATCCTCGGCAAGAAGGTTGTAGGCATCTATGAAGACAACAAGGGAGAAAGCAGCGAAGTCGCCAACATCACTCAGAAATACATCTCCCGGGATAAGGTTAACGCCATTATCGGCGATCCTTGTACCGGCTTGACCAAGGTTGCGGCCGAGATATGCCAGAAGAACAACGTAGTTCTTTTCTCGGCAGGCGCCACCGGCACCGGAGTCGTCGAATACGGGGACTGCATTTTCCGGAACACCCTGCTCGACAAGTTTGCGGTACCTTCGGTTGTCGACTGGATGATCAACACCAAGGGATGGAAGAACATAGCTATAATTACTTCGCTCAACAACGGTTACAGCACGGCTCTGACCCCAGTTTTCAAGGAAGCGATAGCAGCCAAGGGCGGCAAGGTCGTCATAGAAGAAACCATCAATGACGGTGATACCGACTTTTCGGCTCAGGTTACGAAGATTAAACAGGCCAAACCTGATGTTCTCGTCTTTACGGGTTATTACACGGAGGCTGCTTTAATTCAGAGGGAGGCGAAGAAGCAGGGGCTTGATATTACTTTGATCGGCGGTGACGGGTTGTACGGCAAAGACCTGATTAAGCTGGGCGGGGATGCGGTAGAAGGGAAAGTTATTTACTACTGCGGCTTCAGCTCAGACCAGCCGAGTCCAGAGACTGCGAAGTTTTTGAAGGACTATGAGGCCAGGTACAAGGAAAAGCCGGACATGTTCTCGGCTCAATACTACGACGCCGTTATGATCATCGCCAAAGCTATGACCGAAGCCAAAAGTACCAACCCGGCGGTCTTCAAGAAACAGCTGGCTAAGACCAAGGACTACCCGGGAGTTTCGGGCAATACAACTTTTGGTCCTGACCGAGAGCCTATCAAGAGCCCGATATGTCTTATTACGGTGAAGAACGGCGAGTTTGTTTTGCTGGATAAGATACCGGTAAAAGTTGACTAAATGCTTTGGGCTCGGGATGAATCCAGTTATAATAGTGCCGGTTCGGCTTACTCAAACATGGTTTAACACTGGCTGGGGCCAGTGTTAAACTGTGTTTGTGAGAGTACAGGCGGGCATGGCCGGGTTCTTTGCCCTTGGACAGGAGTGATTAAGGTGTTCTGGCAACAGTTGGTTAACGGGCTTACTCTGGGCAGCACATATGCTTTGATTGCTCTGGGTTACACAATGGTGTACGGCATTATTCAGCTCATCAACTTTGCCCACGGTGAAATATACATGTTCGGTGCTTTCGCCGGGCTTTTCCTGGTCACGGTCTTGCAGGTGAACGTGTTTGTTGCCATGATAGGGGCAATGATTTTCTGTATGGTACTGGGAGTTCTGGTCGAACGGATAGCTTACCGGCCCCTGCGCGGGAGGTCTAGCCGGCTGTCGGCTCTGATCAGTGCCATTGGGGTCTCTATATTCCTTTCGACTCTGATGGTGTTAATGCACGGCCCGGAAACGGAAAGGTACCCAGATACGGTGAAGATCGCAAGTTTCCACGTGGGAACGATACAGGTTTCTTCTTTGCAGGTCATCATCCTGGTCGTAACCGCTGTTCTTATGATCTGGCTTCAGCTTTTTATTCACAGGACCAGGTTGGGTAAAGCCATGCGGGCCTGCTCCCAAGACCTGGATGCGGCGGCGTTGATGGGAGTTGACGTAAATCGGGTCATTTCTTTTACTTTTGCGCTAGGCTCGGCTTTGGCGGCGGCGGGAGGAGTCATGGTGGGCCTATACTATAATGCGGTATGGCCTTATATGGGTTTGATGGCAGGTCTCAAAGCTTTTGCCGCTGCGGTATTGGGAGGCATAGGTTCTATCCCGGGAGCGATGCTGGGCGGCATATCTCTGGGGATAATGGAGATATTCGGGGTAGCCTATCTTTCGTCTTCTTACCGGGATGCCATAGCTTTTGGTATATTGATACTGGTGTTGATTGTACGTCCCCAGGGGATCCTGGGTAAACCGATTGCAAAGAAGGTATAGGTGAACGAAGTGGAAGCTTTCATAGTGGAGCACATCGATGCATACTACCTGCGTATATTGATACTTTTTGGCATCAATATCATTCTGGCTCTCGGGCTGAATCTTATCACCGGCGTAACCGGACAACTATCGATGGGACATGCCGGTTTCATGAGCATAGGAGCCTACACCTCTGCTATCCTGTCGCTTCACACCGGAGCTCCGTTTTGGTCGTGTCTCGTAGCTGGGGCAGTAGTGGCTGGGATGTTCGGGGTGCTCATCGGAGTTCCTACCTTGAGGCTGGAAGGAGACTATCTGGCAATGGTAACCATCGGGTTTGCCGAGATAGTCAGAGTCGTGTTCCTGAACCTGGATGTCGCTGGTAAGGCTATAGGGTTGTCCGGTATTCCTTCTCATACCGGTTTCGTGAACGTGTGGGCAGTAGCGTTGGCGGTGATCATCGCTAATTGGCAGTTACTCAAGTCTCGCGTGGGGATTGCGTTGTACGCCATTCGTGAGGACGAAATTGCAGCCGAGGCCTCGGGGGTTAATACCACCCTCTACAAGATAGGGGCGTTTGCGGTCGGTTCTTTCTTAGCGGGGATAGCCGGGTGTTTCTATGCCCACTTCATAACCTACATCAACCCGCAGGATTTTGGTTTTATGAAGTCGATTGAGATACTGAACATGGTGGTTTTAGGAGGAATGGGGAGTATCCCGGGTACTATTCTCGGAGCATTTGTACTCACCCTGGCTCCAGAAATGTTGAGGGTAGTTCAGGAGTATCGCCTCCTGTTTTACGGGGCACTGTTGGTTATCATGATGATTTTCCGTCCCAACGGGCTTCTGGGTGATGTCAGATGGCATGAAATCCGGAAACGGTGGGCGAGAAAAGAGGTGAAACCGCGTGGGGTTGCTGAAGGTTGAGAATGTATCCCACGAATTTGGTGGTTTGCGGGCATTAGACCGGGTCAGTCTTGCAATAGAACAAGGCGAGATTTTCGGTCTTATCGGTCCAAATGGGGCAGGCAAAACCACACTTTTCAACCTGATCTCCGGTATCTACAAACCTACGGAAGGCCAGGTGTTTTTTAAAGGAAGACCTATTCATAACCTTGCGCCCCATAAGATTAGTAGGCTCGGTGTGGGAAGGACTTTTCAGAATATACGTTTGTTTAAGAAATTGTCGGTTGTGGATAACGTAAAGGTTGGCATGCATGGGGTTATCATTCCTGAAGCTGCTGACAGTAAAGCTCTGGGTTGGGGCAATAAGAGAAAGGTTGAACAGCGGGCGGATGAACTATTGAACCTGGTTGGCCTTTATGAAAAAAGAATGGAGTACGCGGAGAGCCTGGCTTATGGGGAACAGCGTCGCCTGGAAATCGCAAGGGCTTTGGCCCGCAATCCTTGTCTGCTCCTACTGGATGAACCGGCTGCCGGGATGAACAATCGGGAAAAGGAAGAGCTGATGCAGTTGGTGGGCGATGTCAGGGATATGGGTATTACCATTCTGTTGGTCGAGCATGACATGAACGTGGTCATGAACGTTTGTGACCGTATTGCAGTCCTGGATTACGGAAAAAAGATTGCTGAAGGGGACCCGGTTTCGATCCGCAACGATGCCAGGGTTATTCAGTCCTACTTGGGGGTTGGAGCATGAGTCTCTCGCTAATATATTCGGTGTTGTTTTTAGGTATTCTATCGGTTTCTACGGCTTCCATCATGATCCGCTACTGCACTGCTCCTTCCCTAGTAATAGCTTTTTACCGAGTGTTGTTGACAGCCGGTTTGGCCGGGTTGATAGGGCTCAAAGACAGGCGAACTGGTTTTCTATCGATTTCTAGAAACGACATAGCGTATTGCCTAGGAGCCGGTTTTTTTTTGGCCCTGCATTTCGGATTCTGGATCACTTCGCTGGATTACACTTCTGTCTCGAGCTCAGTCCTCTTTACTAACCTTCAGGTAATATTCGTTCTGGCTTTTTCGTTCCTCTTTCTTAGAGAGAGAGTCGGCTTCAAAGCTATCCTCGGTATAATCGTGGCCTTGATGGGAAGTGTTCTTATCGCTGGGGGAGACTGGCACGGTGGCCGACTTTTCGGCGACCTTTTGGCCCTCATCAGTGCGGTTTTTGTTGCCGGATACTTTATCATTGGCCGTCGGGTAAGGGCCAGGGTCGACGTTTGGACTTATTCTTTGATCGTTAACGGAACGGCCGCCTTGGTGCTATTGGCTGCTGTTTCGATAGCAGGTTTTCCCCTCTACCCTTACCCCAAAAGCGACTACCTGCTGTTTTTCGGGCTGGCCCTGGTTCCTGGGATTGCTGGCCACACGGTTTTGAATTGGGCTTTAAAATTCGTCAAGGCTCCTATCGTTGCCGTTTCGGTCTTAGGCGAGAGTGTTATGGCCAGTATTTTAGCCTTTATTTTCTTCCACGAGACTCTGCGGGCATACCAGTTGCTAGGTGGGTTCTTGATATTGGCCGGGATTTATACCGCTTACCTCAACCAATCCCAAGATTTTAATAGCACAGACCTTCAATGCGCACCTGTGCCATCACCAAAGAACGAACACGTTTAGATTATTTCCAGAGAGTTACGACCCGGGTTCCGGGGTAGTAGTAGGTGACGATATCGGCGGCGGACTTTCCTTTTTTAGCCATGGCGTAGGCACCCCATTGCTCCATGCCCGCTCCGTGTCCCCATCCCTTACCGATAAAGACTACGTAGTCTCCTTGTGGACGGATGCTCGTTATCATGGTGGATTTGAGCCGGTCAGGGCCGAGCTGAGTCCGCAGGTCGACAGCAGGGATACTAGCTTTTCCAGCAGTTATAACCAAGGCTCTCCCCGAGGGACCGCGCTTACTGATTTTTATATCATCAAGGGATCCGGATTCGGGTCCGAGGATGTTTTTTAGCTCCCATCTCGGTATTTTGACCGTCCATTTTCTTTCTTTAGCAGGTGCGTATTTCATTCCAGGGGAGGCCAGCGGCTTGATGTATGCTGAGGCTGCTTCGGCCAGTTTGGGGAAGGCTTCCTCTATGCTCGCCGTCTTTCCTCCAGAACACGAGTGGAATTCAGCGTAAATGAACCTGCCGTTATAGGTTAGTACTTGACCGCGGGTAGCGGATACCGCCTTCCTAATCTTATCCGTAACCTGGCTTTCATCATACGCTTGGAAATGGGTATGGAGATCACAGGCATTAGTCTTGTGTTCGGGGGTTCCTCCTTGGTAATTGATAAGGGCTAGAGTTAGGGTTCTGGCTACGATAGCTTGGGCTTTAAGTGCTTCTAGAGGAGGGTTGGGACCGACTTCGGCAGCCACGACTCCCTCTAGGTATTTTTCTAGGGGCAGCCACTGAACAGTTCCTCCCAGCTTGTGCCGGTACAAAGAGATGGTCGGTTCTTGTTTGTACTTGGCTACTTCGGGGGCTAGGGGGACTACTCGTTCCGGTGTTGGTTTCTTTGTCGGTCCTCGAGACACTTGGGCGATGGCGACAACAACGATGACGGCGATCAGGACCAAGAGGCCGACGGGGATATACTTGCGCACCTGGCTGTTCATACACGGTATTCCTCCTACTTTTTTGTTTAGCATGTCCCGGTAGAGGTTTATTGTTTCTTCGAAAGTTTTGGTATCATAGGAAGAAAAGTGAACAGGTGATAAAAGTGCATGTGGTTTTGGTAGAACCAGAAATCCCGCAGAATACTGGCAACGTAGCTCGGACCTGTGCCCTGACCCAGACTACGCTGCATCTCGTAAAGCCCCTGGGCTTTTCCTTGGAGGACCGATATTTAAAAAGGGCAGGGCTCGATTACTGGGATAAAGTAGAAGTGAAGGTATGGGATAGCTTTGACAATTTGCTCGCTGTTTATCCTGGAAGAAGTTATTTCTTGGCGACAACCAAGAGCAAGCAGCGTTATACCGATGTCAGGTATAAAAAGGGAGATTTCATCGTTTTCGGTAAGGAAACCCAAGGACTGCCGGGGGAGCTTTTGGAGCGCTTTTCCCAGAGCCTTATTCGGATTCCGATGGTCGACATAGGAAGATCCCTCAATTTATCGAATGCTGTAGCAGTAGTGCTGTTTGAGGCTTTGCGCCAGCAGGGCTTCCCTGGGCTGCGGTAGCCCCAAAAAAGATACAAAAAGACCCCCGATTTTGGGGGCCTTTTCTTTTCTAGTATGGTTGACCGGTGTTGCCGCGGGTAGAAGCCTAGATCATTCTTCGGCTGGTTGAGGAGCTTCCACGGGACAAATTTCAGCGCAGGCTCCGCATTCGGTGCACAGTTCCGGGTCGATCACGTATTTATCGTCACCCTCGCTTATTGCTCCAACGGGACACTCATCTACGCAAACCCCGCAGCTAATGCATTCGTCAGTGATGTAGTAGGCCATTTTTTCCCTCCTTTTCTATGTACCCGGTTTTCAATTAAGCAAATTATATAATACGGTTTTTTCAGTTGTCAATTTTACCATAGCAGGGGCGTCAAGGGGTGTAAATGTAGACATCTTTAACCTGTTTGTGAGAGTCGAGGGCTGGCTTAGTTGGTAATACTTTTCACTGTATTAAAGCGTACCGGTCCCTTATACTATGGCTTAGGTCCCAAAGCGTAAGCGGTTTTCTCAGAATAGATATGGATGGACATATGTTTTAGAGGGGGAGGAGAAATCGTGGTGAGTTTAGAAAAACGAACACCGCGAGTTGCTTACTTTTGCATGGAATTTGGCCTGCATGAAGAGTTGGCCATTTACTCAGGAGGGCTAGGGATTTTGGCAGGAGACCACCTCAAGTCCGCTGCTGACTTAGGGTTTCCCTTAGTGGGCATAGGGCTGTTGTGGCGGCAGGGTTATACCATGCAGCTCATAGGTAGTGACGGAAAACCTTATGATGTTTTCCCGACCTATGCGTATGATTTTCTAAAGGATACAGGTGTGAAGATTAGGCTCGATATTCGCGGGCAGGAAACCTGGTGCAGGGTTTGGATGGTGGACAAGTACGGAAACGCCCCTTTGTACTTGCTTGACCCCAATGTCCCTGAAAACACGGAACGAGAAAAGTGGATTAATTTCAAACTGTATGGGGGCAACGATGAGGCCAGGGTAGCCCAAGAAATGGTATTGGGCATCGGCGGGGTTAGAGCTTTACGCGCTTTAGGGATGGAAATCGACGTTTACCATTTCAACGAAGGACACGCGGTTTTTGCCGGAATCGAGCTTATTCGCGAGAACATGTCTCGAGGCCTGGATTTCGAAGAAGCCTGGCGCAAAGCTCGAGAACAGATAGTGTTCACCACCCATACTCCAGTTCCGGCTGGCAATGAATGCCATGAACACTCTCTTCTACAGTATATGGGGGCATACAATGGCCTTGATTATGAGCAAATGAAGCGACTTGGTGGAGACCCGTTCAGTATGACCGTAGCCGGGCTTCGCCTAGCCCGAGTGGCTAACGCTGTTGCCGAACTACACGGCCACACCGCCAGGCGCATGTGGAGTGATGTGGAGGGAGCAGCTCCTATAATTCATATCACCAACGGCGTTCACCGATACACCTGGCAGGATGAGGGTATTCGAAAAGCTTGGGAAAGCGGGGCGGATCTGTGGGCCGAGCACCAGCGGGCTAAACGCGAACTGGTCCGTGAGATCGGAATGCGAACCAGTGTTTGGTTGGACCCAGATAAACTGCTTATCGGTTTTGCTCGAAGAGCGGCTCCTTACAAGCGGAGCGACTTGGTTTTCGGGAAACCCGAGGTTATAGAGCCGCTATTGACCAGCGGAAAGCTCCAGCTGGTGTTTTCCGGCAAAGCTCATCCCCAGGACGAAAAAGGAAAAGAGATTATAAGTAACCTGGTGGCAGCCTGCCGCCGGTATCCAAACAGCGTGGTGTTTCTTGAAAACTACGACATGAAACTGGGGCGCCTTTTAACCAGGGGCTGTGACGTGTGGCTCAACAATCCAAGACGGCCGCAAGAGGCGAGTGGGACTTCGGGGATGAAAGCAGCTATGAATGGGGTCTTGAACCTCAGTGTTCTTGACGGGTGGTGGCCGGAAGGGTGCCGGCACGGGGTAAACGGTTGGCAGTTTGCTGACGGTTACGAAGGTCCGGATCAAGACCAACACGACATGGAATGTCTTTACCGGGTCCTGGTAGAAGAAGTCATTCCCACGTACTATAGTTCCCGGGAAAAATGGCAGGAGATGATGAGGTCTAGCATTGAAATGGCTCAATACCAGTTTTCAACCGAAAGAATGGTGAAAGAGTATTACCAACGACTGTACTGCTGAGGTTAGCAGGCAAGGGTGTAAAGCTTAAGCTTCAGGTGTGTTTAGGAGCTGGCCGCGTTCGTGGAAAGAACGGCGGCTGGCTTTTTTTATACAACGAAGAAAGTGTAAGCATGACCTCTATGGTGTAGAATGGTGCTTAGAGCAGCGGGGATGATTTATAGCTGGCATTGACAGGCGCATTCGAATAAGGGGGGCGGAAGGTGAAAATAGGGCAAAAGGTACGGCTGGTGAGTGAATTTGCGGGCTTACCTGGCGGAACTACCGGACAGGTTGTAGGGTTGGAAGCAGGCGGGAGTTTGGTACGGGTAATGTGGCAAATCCCAGGGCGAGAGGGGAAAAAGCCTCTTTTTCACCTCTTCACAGTAGAGGAATACCAGAGGCTGTTGCAGGAGGTATAGGTTTGTGTCATCGTATGAGACGTTCATAGATGGAGGGATGACATGGCGAAGGTACAAACGATAACAGAGGGAGTCTATATGATAGGAGGCCCCGACATCACCCGTCCGGAAGATTGTTGTGTCTATTTGGTGGAAACGGGTGACGGGATGGTAATTGTAGACGCGGGAGCGGGGGCAAGCGTGGGTAGCATCATCGATAATGTTCGGGAACTCGGATGGCCTTCGAGAAAGGTAAGCAGTCTGATTGCTACTCACGGGCATATAGATCATGTAGGGGGTCTGTACGAACTCAAAGAAAAACTGGGTTTGCAGGTAATCGCACATGAGCTCGAGTTGCCAGCAATAGAGGAAGGTTTATCCCAATTGACTGCCGATTATTTGTACGGGTTGAAGTACCGATCGGTAAAGGTGGATCTGGTGCTGCGAGAAAAAGAGGCTGTGTTAGAAATTGGCGGGCAAAAGTTCCATTGCCTGCATACCCCTGGGCATACACCGGGCAGTATTTCCGTATACGTTGATACAGGCGGCGAGAGGATATTGTTCGGGCAGGACATTCACGGACCTTTAAGCCGTTCTTGGGGTTCGGACCGCCGCCAATGGCGGGAGTCGATGCTCCGTCTCCTGGAGTTGGAGGCCGACGTGCTTTGCGAAGGACATTTTGGGGTTTATAGGCCTCGAGAGGAAGTCAGGGCTTACATAGAAGGATACCTGAAACGATTTTAACTTGAGGGTACTTTTTGCCTACCAAGTGATAAAATGAGCTTAGAGTAAGACCTTAGAGTAAGACCAGAGAAAGAACGGCCCGGCAGCCGACAGAATCAGGGCGAGGAGGGTTTGAAAGTGCGGGTGATATCTGACCGTGTTCGCTGCCTGGGCAACAGGCATTTCAACATGTTTGTGGTAGGGAAGACGTCGGCAGCAGTGGTAGAGTGCGGGGTAACTGGGTCCGTCATTAGTTTTGAAGAGCAGTGGGAACAGGCTGCACTGAAGCCTGAAATCATCTGCCTAATGGCTATGCACGCTCATTTTGATCACGTCTGCGGAATCCCACGCCTGAAAACCTTGTTCCCTGCGGCTCCGGTGGCTGCCAGTCCAGAAGCAGCCAAGGCCTTGGGAAAGAAGAAAGTTGTCTCAAACTTTTTTGAGCAGGACGCGGCCATGGTAGAAGTGTTGAGGGAAGAAGGTGAGCTAACAGGTCCGGTGGAGGTTCCGGCTGTAGATAAGATCGAAATCGACTGCTTCCTGGACGAAGGGGAGGTATTAGATGTAGGGCAAGGGGTAAAACTTCAAATAATAGCAACTCCTGGACACAGCCCCTGCAGCCTGTCGGCATATTTGCCAGAAGACCAGGTTCTTTTTATCTCAGATGCCGCTGGTTTTCAGATTTCCGACACAGAACTATTCCCTATATTCTTCCAGGGATACGAGTTGTATGTAGAGAGCATTCGAAGGTTAATGGGGTTTCCGACCAAAGTGTTGGCGTTACCTCACGAGAGGATTTGGAGCGGCAGTTCCATTGACGAATTCTGGGAACGGGCTTTATTTCAGACCGAGCAGGCTTTTGCGGTGATACGGGAACTGATTGAGGCGGGAACTGCTTGGGAAGAGATGGAGGAGATGCTTCTCGAACGATACTACCGGGGAAATCTCCTTATATACACCCCGGAGAACATAAAAACCTGCGTGAACCTTCTCATCAGAAGAGTCCAGGAATGTTTGTGATGGCTGACCTCTTGCGGAAGACGCGATTTTTCGTTAGATTTAGATAAAATCGGATCCTTTGACGTGTTTTCAAAACTTTTTGAGGAGGATAGAAAATCTATGGAACCTGGACGGGAAATTCCAAGTGTTTATGAACCGGCTAAGGTAGAAAGCAAGTGGTACCAGTATTGGACGGAAAAGGGCTACTTCACCCCGAGAGTTGATGCTTCCCGCCCTCGTTTTTCAATGGTGATTCCGCCACCTAATGTTACGGGCTCGCTTCACTTAGGTCATGCCCTCAACAATACTTTGCAAGACATACTGGCGCGATGGCGGCGGATGCAGGGTTATAACACCTTGTGGTTGCCCGGAACCGACCATGCGGGGATTGCTACTCAGGCCAGGGTAGAGGAGAGTTTGGCTCAGGAAGGGCTGAGCAAATACGATTTGGGGCGAGAAAGATTTCTAGAACGGGTGTGGGCATGGAAAAACACTTACGGGGACAAGATCATCAGCCAGTTGAAAATGCTGGGATGTTCGTGTGATTGGTCGCGGGAACGTTTTACCATGGATGAAGGCTGTTCTGAGGCTGTTAAAGAGGTCTTCGTCAGGCTTTATGAAAAAGGCTTGATCTACCGAGGAGATTACATAATCAACTGGTGCCCGAAGTGCCAAACCACTATTTCCGACATAGAGGTGGAGCACGAGGACAGGTCAGGTAACCTCTGGTACATCAGGTATCCCGTAGAGGGCTCGGAGGAGTCGATTGTAGTAGCTACTACCCGCCCCGAAACTATGCTGGGCGATACAGGAGTGGCTGTCCATCCTGACGACGAGCGTTACCGACACCTTGTCGGCAGATACGCGATCCTTCCCATAATCGGGCGAAAGCTGCCAATAGTGGCCGATGAATATGTCGATCGGAACTTCGGGACAGGAGCGGTCAAAGTTACTCCAGCGCACGATCCCAACGATTTCGAGATGGGTTTGCGGCACAACTTGGAGCGGGTCAGTGTAATCGGGATGGATGCGACGATGACAGAAGCTGCCGGCCCCTACCAGGGGTTGGACCGTTATGAGTGCCGTCAGCGGCTGGTGGCAGACCTGGAACAAAAAGGATTTTTGGTCAAAGTCGAAGAGCATGAACACGCAGTTGGTCAGTGTTACCGGTGTGAAACCGTGGTTGAACCGCTGGTTTCCAAGCAGTGGTTTGTTAAGATGAAGCCCCTGGCTGAACCGGCTATAAAGGCAGTGGTGGAGGGACGAATCCGGTTTGTGCCTTCCCGGTTTACCAAGGTGTACCTTAACTGGATGGAGAACATCCGGGACTGGTGCATATCCCGCCAGCTTTGGTGGGGGCACCGCATTCCGGTATGGTACTGCCAGGACTGCGGCCAGGAAATATGTGCTAAAGAGGAACCGCAGCGGTGTACCAACTGTGGGCAGAGCAACCTTGTGCAAGACCCAGACGTGCTCGATACCTGGTTCAGTTCGGCCTTATGGCCTTTTTCGACTCTGGGATGGCCTGCTCCTACGGGTGATTTGGAGTACTTTTATCCGACCGATGTCTTAGTAACAGGGCGTGACATAATCTTTTTCTGGGTGGCTCGCATGATATTCTCAGGCTTGGAATTCATGAGAGAGGTGCCTTTTTACGACGTGCTCATTCACGGGCTTATCCTCGATGCCCTGGGGCGCAAAATGAGCAAGTCCTTGGGCAATGGCATTGACCCTATTGATGTGATAGACAAGTACGGAGCAGACACTTTGAGGTTTTCCTTGATAACCGGTTCCACTCCGGGTAATGATATCCGCTTTCACTGGGAGAAGGTAGAGAACACCAGGAATTTCGCCAACAAGATATGGAACGCAGCCAGGTTCGTCGTAATGAATCTGGATGATTTCGAGCATATCACTTTAGAAGAAAAAGATTATACCCTGGCTGACCGGTGGATACTTTCCCGCTTGCAGGAGAAAATCGAGCAGGTGACTGAGCTTCTTCAGTCCTATGACTTGGGCGAGGCTGCACGGGTACTGTACGATTTCGTATGGGACGAGTTTTGCGATTGGTACATAGAGCTGGCCAAGCCCAGACTCTACCAGAACGCTAACCAGAGAGATAAAAAGGTGGTCCAGAACGTTTTGCACCGGGTTTTAGCGGATCAAATGCGGCTTTTGCACCCGTTTATGCCTTTTGTGACCGAGGAGGTTTACCAACACCTACCGAGAACTGCCGAAAGCATCATGGTGGACTCTTGGCCGCAAAAGGACGAAAAACTTGTTTGGCCAGAAGCAGTAGAAGATATGAAGACGGTGATGACCGTTATCCGGGCAATAAGGAACCTGAAAAGCGAGTTTGACATCTCGCTGGGTATGGAGGTCAACGTTTTTGTGTACACTGGAAGCGAGGATAAAGCCAGGGTGCTGCGGCGAGGGTCGAGCTACATTCAGCAACTAGCTCATGCTGAATCGGTAAGGATTGACTCGAAAAGGCCCGACGGGCTGGACCAGATGTTGAGCTCGCCGATGGGAGAGATCGAGGTATATATCCCCATCGAAGGAGTCGTCGACCGCGAGCGCGAGGTTAGCCGCCTTAGAAAGGAGCTGACCAAGGTAGAATCGGACTTAAGCAAGGTAGTGGAGAAGCTGTCAAACCAAGCATTTCTGCAAAAGGCACCGGCCGACGTCGTGACCAAGGAAAGGACCAAGCGGGAAGAGCTCGAAACAAAGAGGGAGGGAATAGTAAGACGATTGGAGATGCTGACCAAGAGATAGAAACTGTTTTAGCGAGAGTGGCCGGGACTGGCATAAGACCAGGGCTGGAACGCATTCGAGGGTTGTTGGAAAGGATGGATAACCCGCAAGAGGGGCTGCCGGTGATTCATGTTGCCGGGACTAACGGGAAGGGATCCACTTCCTGCATAATCGCTTCAGTGCTGAAAGCAGCGGGTTACAAGGTGGGGAGCTTCACGTCTCCCCACATTCATTCCTATCAGGAAAGGATTACTATTAACGGCAAGCCGATTTCGGGGCAGGATTTTTTGACTTGTCTGCGTAAGGTCGAAGCGGCGGTGGGCAAACTGTTGGTAGAGGGTTACGAACGGCCCACCGAGTTCGAGGTGTTGACAGCGGTAGCCTTTGCTTTTTTTGCTGACCAGCAGTTAGATATAGCGGTACTGGAAGCAGGGATGGGGGGGAGGTACGATTCTACTAATGTCGTGCATCCCCTGCTGGCGGTCATTACCCGGGTGGAGTTTGATCACACCCAGTATCTGGGTAATACTATAGTCGAGATAGCTTATAACAAGGCAGGTATTATAAAACCCGGCATAGAGGTGGTGATCGGGCCGCTAAGGTCAGAGGCTTTGGAGGTTATAAAAACTGAATGCCGGGAAAAGTCCGCTGTTTTATATAGGGCAGGGGACCATGTTGCTGTGCAGCCGACCGGCATCAGTACTTTGAAAGGACAGACGGTCAGGGTTTCCGCTCCTTATGTGGATCCGGGAGAGGTCTTTTTGAGTCTTGCTGGCGATTATCAGTTGGAAAATCTTAAGACAGCGATGATGGTTTTGAGCCGACTCGTGGCCAGGGGGTGGGACCTGCCTGTAAGTGCGGTGAAGCAGGCTTTAGGAGAATTGACCTGGCCGGGAAGAATGGAAAAGCTGAGCGATGACCCTATGGTGGTGGTAGATGCAGCCCACAACTCCGACGGCGCAAAGGCATTGGCCAGGGCTCTAGATTCGGTTTTGCCGGGCAAGTCTCGTATTTTAGTTTGCGGGGTGCTTGATGATAAAGATGGTGAAGCTATTCTGGGTAGTCTAGTTTCCCGAACCCGAATGTGCGTAGTCACGAGGCCTGAATCGGATAGGGCTCAAAAGTGGCGAGAAAAAACAGCTATAGCTTACAGGTTATTTCCCAGGGTGGTAGAAGCGGAGGATATCGAGCAAGCCCTGTCGACGGCGGTTAACGAGCTACAGAGAGAGGAGTATATACTGGTTACAGGCTCTTTTTACCTTCTAGACAGGGTACGGAGGTACTTTACGAGAAATTAACACGAACTTAACAATCGTCGCTCAACGTAATGTTATAATCAACATTATAAGGGGAAATTTTGTATACAATAGTCATAAGGAGGCTGTCGAGTGGCATTTAAAGTAAAGCCCCGCGACGATTTGTTTTTCGGTTGTTTTGAAGCCAGCGCAGAGACTATCTGCCAAGCGGCAAGGATACTTCAGGAATACGTAAATCAAAATGGCGACCCCACAGCGAAGCTAGAGTTACTAAACCGGGCTGAAGAACGGGGTGATAAACTCTTTGGCCGGATAGTAGACCGGCTCAACAACTCGTTCGTTACCCCTTTCGAGCGGGAGGACATTTACAGCTTGGCCAAAGGGCTGAACCGGATAATTGACCATATTCAAGGAACCATGGAGAAGATAGTCATCTACAAGACTGGTAAACCCCAGGATACGAACATTAAAGGTTTGGTAGATGTCTTAGTCGACGCCAGTGACGAGATAAAGGAAGCGGTCATATGTCTCCGTAATTTAAAGGAGAACCAGGGACGAGTTCTTGAGGCTTGTGACCGGATAAGGGAGTACGAGCACGAGGGAGACAGGCTGTATCGTAATGGTATCGCTCTTTTATTTGAGAACGCCGAGAATGCCATCGATATCATAAAGTGGAAAGAAGTATTCGAACACCTGGAGACTACTCTCGATTACTGCGAGGAACTCAGCAATATTCTTAAAGGGGTTACCGTAAAGTATGTTTAGTCTGGCTTTGTTGCTGCTAGTTATCGCGTTAGCTTTACTTTTTGACTACGTTAACGGTTTTCACGACACGGCCAACGCTATCGCTACTTCGGTTTCGACCAAAGCGCTTACTCCTCGCGGTGCCATAATGGTTGCCGCAGGGTTAAACTTTCTAGGAGCTCTAAGCGGTACTGGGGTAGCAAAGACAATCGGTAAAGGTCTGGTGGCTCCTGAGGTGGTGACGGGGCAAGTTCTAGTTGCCGCCTTGTCAGGGGCTATTTTTTGGAATATTTTTACTTGGTATTCCGGGATACCAAGCAGTTCTTCTCATGCTTTAATCGGAGGGGTAGTCGGGGCAGTTGTAGCAGGACTCGGTTTTTCCTCCGTCAACTGGAGCGGGTTCAAAGAAATATTAGCAGCGTTGATTTTGTCACCGGTCGTTGCGTTTACCCTGGGGTCGGTCATTATGACTATTCTCTTCTGGATATTCAAGGATACTTCCCCTGCCAAAATCAACAACAGTTTTCGCCGATTGCAGGTGTTGTCGGCGTGTATGGCCGCTTTTTCTCATGGTTCAAACGATGCTCAAAAAACCATGGGAATCATTACTATGGGACTGGTTTCGGCGGGATATCTACGGTCGTTTGACGTACCATTGTGGGTAATCATAGCCTGTGCCATGGCTATGGCCTTGGGAACAGCAGCTGGCGGCTGGAAAATAATAAGGACTATGGGGGGCAAGATATTTCGAATTGAACCTATTAACGGTTTTGCTGCCGATTTTACCTCGTCTTGTGTGATTTACGGGGCCACTCTCTTGCATGCTCCGGTGAGTACCACCCACGTGGTATCTTCTTCGATAATGGGGGTGGGGGCTGCTAAACGGTTTAAAGGAGTAAGATGGGGAATCGCTCAACAGATCATAACTGCATGGTTGCTGACTATACCTTCCTCGGGAGTCGTATCTTACATGATTTATAAGCTGCTCGGTATTTTCCCTCTGTTTCGCTAGTATTGCGGGATTTTGTTATTTTCTGCACATGCCTTATTGAAAAAGATGGCTCAATATTTATAATTAAAAAGGACATCGCAGTTAAGAAGCAGAGAACCTCAAACTGCTTTGTTGTGCTACTAAAGGTTGAAGGAGTGGCAAGATGAAGGCCTACAAAATACCGGAGGCCACTGTGCAGAGGCTTTCCATTTATTCTCGGCATCTGGCTCAACTGATCAGCGAGGGAGTTATTACTGTTTCTTCGGGGGAGATTGCCCGGGGAGTAGGGGTTAGTTCGGCACAAGTGAGAAAGGACCTGGCTTATTTTGGAGAATTCGGGACTAGAGGCGTAGGATATAACGTACAGGAACTTTACAGCCATGTGATGAGAATACTGGGACTCAACCACACGTGGAACGTTATGATAGTTGGCGCGGGCAAGCTAGGCTCGGCCTTGGCTGTTTACAAAGGATTTGAGGACCGCGGGTTCAAGGTTCGTTCGGTGCTGGATGTGAGTGAACAGAGGATAGGCCAGCAGTTAGGTGACCTAGTAGTGGAGTCTCTAGCTTTCTTGGAGGATCGGGTTTCTAGGGAGAACATAGATATCGGCATAATCACAGTACCGGCAGCTGCTGCTCAGGAAGTCACGGACAAATTGATCCGGGCCGGGGTCAAGGCGATACTGAATTTCTCCCCGCGGGTGCTGAAGGTACCGGATTCGGTAGTACTCAGAAATGTCGACCTGTCGGTGAATTTGGAGGTTTTGAGCTTTAATCTCTCGTTCGGTTATAATCTAAAATGAAGTCGGGCTGGCGACATAGCCGCAAGGCTTTTTTTTTGTCCCTTGAAGATGTATAGCGCTGTGCTTGCCGTCCGTTGCTTGTGTTGGGCAGGGGCAAATGCTAAACTGATCAAAGTGAATGGAGGCTGAGCGATTGAAGCTGGGCAAGGGGAACCGAGCTTATCCGGGATGGCCGATTCTTGTATTATTGTTAGTTTTAGGGGGCATCCTGGGAAACTGGCTAGGGGGCCTTATCGTGGAAGCCTGGCCTTCCCTGGGTTTTCTTGCAAGGACCCAAAGCATAGGGGTGCCAGCCTTAGCCCTTGATCTTAGGGTTTTCACTGTACATTTCGGCTTCATGTTTAATATCAACGTTTTTACAGTGGTAGGGTTTGCCATAGCTTATCTGGTCTTCCGAAGACTGTGAGGGGTTAAGGTTTGAAAAGGATAGTCTTGGCTTCGGAGTCACCCCGTCGTTACCACCTTTTAAAGAACTTGGGCCTTGAGTTTGAGGTCCAGGCCCCCAAAATAGTGGAAAATATAAAAGAAGGACTGAAGCCGGACCAGCAGGCCGTAGAACTCGCTCGAGCCAAAGCCTGGTCGATAGCACGGAGGTTGCACTCGGGAGTGGTCGTAGGTGCCGATACGGTTGTAGTGATAGGAGAAAGTATACTGGGCAAACCGTGCGACCGTAACCACGCCATAGAAATGCTGGCGCTTTTGAGCGGCAAGAGACATCAGGTAATTACCGGAATCTGCGTTATAGACTGTGAATCGGGCTTGTCTTTGGAAGGAGCAGAAACGACAGAGGTTTATTTTCGTTGCTTGAGTAGGGAGGAGATCCTCGTCTACGTGGATTCGGGTGAGCCTTATGACAAAGCCGGGGGTTACGGTATTCAGGGTTTAGGGGCACTGCTAGTAGACCGGATTGAAGGTTGCTACTATAATGTTGTGGGTTTGCCTGTGGCTAGATTGTACTGCATGTTAAAGCAGGTAGGAATCGATATCCTGGCCAGGGGTTGGGAACATGGGATTGGATTACCACGTAACTATTAAGGATTGGCCTCTCGACTTAAGACCTAGAGAAAGGTTACTCGCACACGGTGAAGAGACTTTGTCTACGGCTGAACTTCTGGCTATTGTCATTGGAAGTGGAACTAGGGAGAAGACCGCGGTTCAACTTGCTGAGTATCTTCTGGCCACTTATCGGGGGTTGCGCTCACTTCGAGATGCTTCATGTGAGGAACTGAGCGCCGTAAGAGGGATTGGGGCAGCCAAGGCCACTCGATTAAAGGCGGCTTTGGAGTTGGGAAGGCGATTAGCGGCGGATGTTCGTGACCGTCAGGTTATCAGATCCCCCGAAGACGTAAAGAATAAGCTTATGGAAGAAATGAGATACCTGGACCGGGAGCACTTCCGGGCTGTATATCTGGACCGCAAGAATCAAATAATCTCCATCGAAACCATTTCGATCGGGGGACTTGCCAGTTCTATAGTTCATCCGCGGGAGGTTTTTAAGCCGGCGGTAAAAAAGAGTGCTGCCGGTATTATCTTGGTCCATAACCATCCCAGCGGAGATCCATCTCCAAGCCAGGAGGATATCGAAGTTACCAGGCGGTTGGTGGAAGCGGGCCGGATAATTGGGATCGAGATTGTAGATCACATCATAATCGGAGACCGCGACTACCTTAGTATGAGGGGTCGGGGAATCATCTAGGTTTGAGCGAGGAGTGAAGACAGGTGATTTTTGCGAAGGACTTGGGTATAGACTTGGGGACAGCGAACACTTTGGTGCATATGAAAGGTAAGGGGATAGTCCTGAGGGAGCCCTCTGTCGTGGCTATACAGAGCGACACCGGACAGGTACTGGCTGTGGGCGAAGAGGCTAAACAGATGATAGGAAGAACCCCAGGTAATATCATAGCTATCAGGCCCATGAAGGATGGGGTTATTGCCGATTTTGATATAACCCAAAACATGCTGAGGTACTTTATCAATAAGGCTCTCGGACACCAGAATTTTTTGGTCAAAGCCAGGGTAGTAGTCAGCGTACCTACTGGGGTTACGGCGGTAGAGGAGAGAGCGGTCAGGGAAGCGGCTATACAGGCCGGGGCCAAAGAGGCCTATCTCATCGAGGAACCGATGGCTGCAGCGATTGGAGCCGGATTACCAGTACATGAGCCGACCGGTAATATGATAGTAGATATTGGAGGCGGCACGACCGAGGTAGGGGTCATTTCATTGGGAGGGATCGTGACTTCAAGATCCGTGCGCATAGCCGGCGATGAGATGGACGACGCGATTATTCAGCATCTCAAGAAGAATTACAATCTGCTGATTGGGGAACGAACGGCTGAGGATATCAAGATAAATGTAGGTTCTGCTGTGTGGGAGGGCCCGGTGGAATATTATGACGTCAGAGGGAGAGACCTGGTTTCTGGCTTACCTAAAACCATTCAAGTGTCTTCAGATGAGATTCAGAAAGCGTTATCAGAACCGGTTCAGGCGATAATCGAAGCGATAAAGGTGTGCCTCGAGAAAACCCCGCCTGAGCTAGCAGCAGACATAATGGATCGGGGCATCGTCATGGCGGGGGGCGGTTCGCTGTTGCGGGGCCTAGATAAACTGGTGAGCAGGGAAACAAACATGCCTGTCTATGTGTGCGAAGAGGCTCTGGATGCAGTAGCTCTCGGAACAGGACGGGTACTTGAGAACATTGAGGTTTTGCGGAAGGTCTTAATTTCACCCCGTAAGAATTTTTAACGGCCGGATGCTTTCAGGGCGAAAGGCAAGGTTGGTGGTTTTCTTGTGTTGAGGAGCAAGGCCTTTTGGGGTTTTCTGGTGCTCCTTGTTCTGATCTTAGGTCTGATGCGTGCTACGATCGGAGATAGACAAGATATATCGTTAGCCGAGAAGTTGCTGAGGGATGCTTATGCTCCGCTCCAAGTGGCGGTGTATAAGGTCAGGGACTATATCGGCGGCATAGAAACGGCTTTTGGCAGCAAAGAAATGCTGGCAAAAAGGAATTTGGAGCTCAGTCGGAAACTGGGCCGGCTAAAGTATGAGAACCAGGTGTTACTTGAATACCTTCATGAGAACCAGCGGTTGCGGGATATGTTAGAGTTCAAGGAGAAAACAGCTGACAGTTATGACCTGTTGGCAGCTCGAGTCATAGCCCGCAGTCCTGAACTCTGGTACAGGGGCTTGAGCATTGATAGAGGTGAGGCGGACGGTATTAATAAGGATATGGTTGTTATAACCCCGGATGGGCTAGTAGGGCGGGTTATTGCTACTAGTGCTCATACTGCAGAAGTTATGTTGATCACCGACCGCGAGTCGGCAGTAGGGGCTTTGGTTCAGGAGACCCGTACGCAAGGCTTGGTCGAGGGCCTTGGTGAGCGCAACCAGGTGAAAATGATTGACATTCCTTACGACGCGCCGCTTAAAGAAGGACAGACAGTTGTTACCTCGGGCCTGGGCCAAGTTTTTCCTAAAGGAATCAGGGTGGGGAAGGTTTTGAAAGTCGCGAAAGAGTCCAATGGACTTCTGAAGTACGCGATAGTTAAGCCCGCCGCCAATCTCAACAGCCTGGAAGAGGTTTTTGTAATCACCAAAACCAAGGCGAATCAATGAACAAAGCAGGCGGCGGGAAGGGGTTAACCCATCCTACCGCGATCATGATGGGGCCTTGAGGCCATTCCAGTCCTTCGCATAAAGGATCTTGCTTAAGAACGACCGGGTACGGTCGTTCGTCGGATTGGAAAACAGCTCGTGAGGCGGGCCTTCTTCTATGATACGGCCTTCATCCATAAAAAGAACCCGGTCCCCAACTTCCCAAGCAAAGGCCATTTCGTGACTTCCTCAACTCACACTTCGATTATATTTACTATGGAACCGGTATTTGCGGCCCTTTACGCCTATTTCATCGGGGGTGAGGTTTTTACGTTGAGGCAAGGAGTCGGGAGCTTGCTTATATTAGTGGGCATGCTGGCGGCGGAGCTAGAGCCTGGCGAAAGTGGTGCCCCGGCTTGTAAACCGAAGAATGTCGGCGAATTGGAACGTTAGATAAAGTGCTGATTAGATTGAAGGGGGCAGAGATTTGCGTTATTTGGTTTTAGTGTTGTTGCCGGTTTTGTCATTGTTTTTAGAAACCAGCTTTTTCGTACAGTATCCGATATGGAAGAGTGGACCGGACCTTATACTGCTTTTCGTGGCTTTCTACGCGCTCTTGAACGGATCACGCAGAGGATGTTTCTACGGGTTTGTGTGCGGGCTGTTTAGAGACTTGTATGTGGGACGGGTCATAGGACTCAATGCCCTGTCTTTAGCACTTACAGCTTACTTGCTTGGGAAATGGGAATTGAAGGTATTTCAGGACAATTATCTGGTGGGTTTGTTCTGCGCCGTGGCAGCCACGGCAGTGAATTCCATGTGTTTGTCTATCCTGCTTTTTATTAGCACGGGCGAGTTTAACGCGGCCAGAACAGTGGGGATACAGTTTGTGGGTCAGGTTATATACAACGGGATTTTGTCGATACCGTTTTATATTTGGTATTATAAAACGTCCAGGCAAAACTGGTCTAAGGTTTCCTTCTAGAGGTGAAAGAATTGAGAACAGGTGACTTGAAGGCAAGGCTGCGCGGTTATTGGTATGTGGCATGGGGGCTGTTGGGCTTGCTTTTGATTAAGCTGGCTATAGTCCAGTTTTTCCAATATGAAACCTACGAAACCATGTCGCGCTACAACCGCATTCGCCCGGTCAGTATAAAAGCTCCGCGGGGAGAAATCTATTCCATTGACGGCACGGTTTTGGCTAAAAACAAGCTGGTTTACACCGTCTCTATCACTTACCCTGAAGGTACCGATAACCCCGAAGTAATTGAGCGTTTGGCGAAGATACTTGGGGAAAAGTACCCCGAGGTGACTGAGAAATACATTAATGATCTCATTGAAAAGCAGAAGTACAGGTTGTACGAGCCGGTTACAGTGGCCCGGGACATTGATTGGCAAAGTGTGGTTAGGTTGGAAGAACAACGCAAGTACCTGCCGGGAGTAACGGTGAACGTAGAGCCTTTGCGTTACTACCCGGAGGGATTCTTGGCGGGGCATGTGCTAGGCTACGTTAGGAGTATAGACCCCAACGAGCTCGCGCAACTGGACAAAGAACGCTATAGCATGGGGGATCTAATCGGCAAGGACGGGGTAGAAAAAGCTTACGAGAACTATCTCAAGGGGTACGACGGGACTCGAAGGGTCGAAGTAGACGTAAAAGGAAGGCCGGTCAAGGAGCTTGTCACCCTAGAACCGAGGGCTGGCAACAACGTTATCCTTACCATTAATGCGAAACTGCAGAGGGTCATGGAGAAGAGTATAGAGGAAACCTTGAAGTACGATCAGAAAAACTACAACCCCAAAGCCAGGGTAGCATCGTGTGTGCTAATTAACGTCAAGACCGGCGAAGTATTAGCCATGGCCAGTTATCCTTTTTTTAACCCTAACGACTTTACCGGCTTCATGGATGAAGCTACAGAACAGTACTATTTTCCGAGCGGGCAAGAATACGACCCGATGAACCCAGGTGCAGCCACCAACCGGGCGATTAAGGCCCTGTATCCACCTGGGTCTACGTTCAAGGGGATTACCGCAATGGCGGCTATGGAAAAGGGAGAAATGACTCCTTCAGAACGGGTGACTTGTACCGGTCGGTATTGGCTGAAACCTTATATCAAATGTTGGGCAGTCCATGGGCCGGTAAACCTTTATCAGGCTATGGCTGAATCTTGCAACACTTACTTTCAGGAAATGGGTAGAAGAGCGGGTTTTGCTGAATTAATAAGGATAGCCAAAGAATTCGGGTTGGGCCAAAAGACAGGAATAGACCTTCCTTACGAAAAGGCGGGGCTTTTGCCGACTCCCGAGTGGAAAAAAGAGGTGAACTCTATTCTCATCGATCGAAAATACGATAAAATACGTCAGGATTTAAATGACAAATACGATCGCCTGTTAAAGGAGGCATCAACCGAAAAAGAAAAAGAACACCTGCTCGCCGCAAAGCGTTCGGAATTGGCAAAGGTAGAAGCTAATTACCAGATAGATTACAGATTCAACACTACTTGGCAACCGTTCGATACCTTTAACATGTCTATAGGACAGGGAAGCAATAGCTATACGGTTTTGCAGCTGGCTAACTATGTGGCCACCATTGCCAACGGCGGTAAACGCATGAAGCCGTTTGTCGTTAAGAAGATAGTTTCTCCTTCGGGCAAGGTTTTGTTAGAGAATCGCCCGGAAGTGGTGCAAGAGGTAGATGTATCACCTGATACATTGGCCGAGGTACGCAAGGCAATGCTTCAGGTTACTAAGCCCGGGGGCACTGCCTATGGGTTGTTCTCCCAGTTCCCGTCGAATATTCAGGTGGCGGCCAAAACCGGAACTGCACAAACGGGGCGAAAGGGAGACAAGCGCAACGAGGAATTCCACGGCATTTTTGTTGCGTTTGCCCCGTTCGATGACCCCGAAATCGCGTTTGCGGGGGTGGTTGAATACGGACAGCACGGCAGCAGCTCGGCGGGGCTCATCGCCCGCGACTTATTTGAGCAATACTTCGGCGTGAAAGACCACCTGACATCCACTGCCCAGTTCGAAGGACAAACGGTTCCAGAGGGAGGAGAGTAGCCTGTTAACCGTGTTAACATAGGCGCCTTTGTCGAACGGCTTGACGAAGGATGGGGGAAAATAGTTCAACTGTTTTGACTTATAGTGGGAGGATTAGACGTTATCCTCTCATTTTTTTCGCAGCTCAGCAAAGGAAAAAAATAGGATTTATAGAATATAGCGGTAGGAGTGTTCGGGGAGATTTTGGGTGGAGGGGACAGGCATGAGCAGAAGCGAAGTTTTGGTCGGCGGAAATCAGAGGGGAATTGTTATCCGTCTCGACCCGTCTGAAGACTTTTTAAGTCTGAAGAAACATCTCAAAGAGAAGGTCGAAAGTATCGACGAAGCATTACGAGGAAGTCCCGTAGAGTTGGATATCGGGCAAAAAATCCTTACCCGCAACGAGTTACGGGAACTCGGGGAGATATTGGCGCAGAAAGGCTTACACCTGAAGGGAATCTTGGGCCGCTATACTCAGCACGAATCGACTGATGAGGCAACAGCTGAGAAGAAAAGTCCCCTCTTTAAGGTATTGACAAAAGAAAAAGAAATTGCGTTTTCTCGAGAGACAGTACTCATTCGCCAGAATCTTAGATCGGGGCAAAGGATCAAGCATTCTGGAAACATCGTCCTGATGGGCGATGTCAACCCTGGGGCCGAGGTGATAGCCGGGGGCAGTATCATAGTTATCGGTTCTTTGCGGGGGATGGCGCACGCAGGGGCAGGCGGAGATACCGAGGCGGTAGTAGCGGCCCTGAAGTTGCAGCCGACCCAGTTGCGTATTGCTGACCACATCACCCGGTCTCCTGACGGGGCTGGTGAGATGTGGAGCGAGGAACCCGAGATCGCGCATATCAAAGACGGCAAAGTGGTTATTGAAAAATTTAAAATATGAAGAATGGAGGAAGGGAAATGGGTGGTAAGGTATTGGTTATCACGTCCGGCAAAGGTGGAGTTGGGAAAACTACCACTACTGCTAACCTAGGGACTGCCCTTGCCATGATGGGCAGAAAAGTGGTGATGGTAGATACAGACATCGGGTTGCGAAACCTTGACGTTGTAATGGGGTTAGAAAACAGGATTGTGTTCGACATAGTAGATGTTGTCAACGGCAAATGTAAACTGAAGCAGGCTCTTATAAAGGACAAGCGTTTCGACAGTTTGTACCTGTTACCAGCAGCCCAGACCAAAGAAAAAACCGCAGTAAGCCCTTACCAGATGAAGGTTCTGACCAGTGAGCTCAAGGAAGAATTCGAGTATGTTTTGGTCGATTGTCCTGCTGGGATTGAACAGGGATTCAAGAACGCCATCGCCGGAGCCGACGATGCCTTGGTGGTAGCTACCCCCGAAGTTTCGTCGGTAAGGGATGCCGATCGCATCATCGGTTTATTGGAGGCTGCCGGGCTTACGAATTCCAAGTTGATCGTTAATCGTATCAGGCCCAAAATGGTACGCAGGGGCGATATGATGGATATAGGGGACATTATAGATATATTAGCGATCAGCCTTATCGGGGTGGTGCCTGAAGATGAAATAATAGTAGTTTCAACCAATCGCGGAGAACCGGCCGTACTCGATTACACCTCTCGGGCTGGCGAAGCCTACCGCAGGATTGCCCGCAGATTGGAAGGGGAGGAAGTTCCCTTTATGGTTTTGGACTATAACGGGGGTTTGTTCGATAGGGTTAGGAGGATGTTCAAACTAGCAGCCAGGTAAGGGGGAAGGAGCATGGCTTTTTTGGATATTCTCAATAAATTGTTGGGGAGGGAGAATTCCAAAAACATAGCTCGAGAAAGGCTGAGATTGGTCCTGGTTCATGATCGCACGGATACGGCTCCAGTAGATTTTCTCAGTGCTCTTAAAGAAGATCTTATTCGAGTGATATCCGAATATATGGAGATAGATGAGAATGCCCTAGAGGTAAGTTTTAGCAGTTCCGATAATTCGGTGGCTTTGGTAGCCAACATTCCGGTCATCAGAGTACGCCGGGTGGTTAACCATTGAACTCCGCGGCAGGATTTGGCTTGACCCTTTTATAGACACCTGCAGGCCCAACCGCTATAATCCAGTTAGAATCAAGCTAGTGGGAGGGAGGGCCGGGATATGGAACTGACAAAGGTATACAGGGCAATTGACAAGCCGTTCTTGGTCAGCTTGTTAGCCATACTGCTCATGGGGATCATCGCGCTTACCAGCGCCAATGCTACTATATCTGGTGATCCCCTATCTTATGTCAAGCGGCAACTGTTGGCGATAGCTCTCGGCTTTTTCATATTGCTGCTCATGGTTCGCGTTGATTATAGCCAGCTCTGTAAATATGACCGTATTGTTTATATTCTGACTTTAGTCTTGTTGGTCGCGGTTTTGGTTTTCGGTAAAGAGGTGCGTGGTACTCAGGGCTGGATCGGGGTGGGAAGCTTTAGGCTTCAGCCGGCGGAGATCGCTAAAATACTTATTATAGTGGGGTTTGCCAGTTTTCTAGAAAAGAGACAGGGCTCGCTGGAAACCTTGAAAGACCTGGTACCGTGTTTTTTATACGTGTTGGTGCCCTTTGGTCTTATCTTACTTCAGCCGGACGTAGGCACCGGGCTAGTCGTCCTGGCGGTGATGCTGGGGATGATGTTTGTAGCTGGTGCCAATCCTAAGCTTTTGATCAAGATCATACTTGCGGGCATAGGTTTAGTAGGAATTGCTTTGTTTCTTCACTTCCAGTTCGGAATGTGGTTGCCTCTAAAAGACTATCAATTGCTGCGGTTGACCGTTTTCCTGAATCCTTATAATGACGGGCAAGGCGGGAGAGGGGTCGGGTGGAATACCATCCAGTCATTGGTGGCTATTGGATCCGGGGGTTTCTTCGGTAAAGGCTTGTTCCACGGGACCCAGGTTCAATATAGTTTTTTGCCAGAGCGTCATACTGATTTCATCTACGCCGTCATCGGGGAGGAAATGGGGTTTTTAGGGGCATCGTTCTTAATCGCCTTGTACGGTGTTCTGATATATAGGGCGGTTCAGATCGCCTATTCTTCGAAGGACTTATACGGCACCCTTTTGGTCATCGGAATCGCTTCCATGTGGCTGTTCCACGTATTTGAGAACATCGGCATGTCCATCGGTATGATGCCGGTTACCGGGATACCGCTGCCGTTCGTGAGTTATGGAGGCAGTGCTATGCTGGCCAATTTCATGGGGGTGGCTTTGGTTCTCAGTGTTAACCTGAAGGGCAATCGGGCCATGTTTTAAAGGTGTTTTGGGCAGCATCTTAGACTCTCATGGCGCCTTTCGGCGTCACCACATGTCTTGGTAGTTATCCCGCCTCTAGTACCTGTTGTCCCCTGGGCCCGTTTTTGCTGAGATATTTTTCTTTACTGTCGCAAGATTATATGGTAGACTACATGTTTGTGGGCATTAAACGCCCCATCGAAAGCAAACACTGGAAAGGAAGACCTAAAGAATGACGGCAAATCTTAGAAACATTGGCATAATCGCGCACATTGATGCCGGGAAAACGACTACTACCGAACGCATCCTTTTTTATACTGGCAAGACCCACCGCATGGGCGAAACTCATGACGGCGATAGCGTGATGGACTATCTCCCTTATGAGCGGGAGAGAGGAATAACTATAACTTCGGCGGCCACAACCTGCCGCTGGCGGGACCACGTTATCAACATCATCGACACCCCCGGGCACGTGGATTTCACGGGAGAAGTGGAACGTAGTTTGCGCGTACTGGATGGTGCAGTAGTCATATTCTGTGCTAAAGGTGGAGTTGAACCCCAATCAGAAATGGTATGGCGCCAGGCCGATAATTACAGGATACCCCGGGTGGCCTACATCAACAAGATGGACGCTCCGGGAGCGGATTTTTTCCGCGTGCTGACGCAAATCAAGGAGGTTCTGGGGGCTTGCCCTGTGCCTATCAACATCCCGGTAGGCAGTGAAGCGGGGTTCCGGGGAGTAATTGACCTGGTAAGAATGAAATACGTGGTCTGGCAGGACGAATTAGGTACCAGTATTATGGAAACTGACGTGCCGGACGAGCAGCGGGAAACGGCTGCCACTTGCCGGATGCAAATCTTGGAATACTTGGCAGAAACCGACGACCGGTTGCTCGACCTTTTTCTCGACAACCAGCCCGTCCCTGAGGAACTGCTGCGTAGAGTAATAAGAACCAATACCCTGGCTGGCCGGGTGGTGCCGGTCTTGTGCGGAAGCTCATACCGAAATGTTGGAGTGCAGCTTTTGCTAGACGCTGTCGTGGACTACCTGCCGTCCCCTTTGGATGTTCCCAACCCTACAACCGAGCGGGAAACCGGGGAAAAAGAGCAGTTATCAAAGGATGCCGATGGCCCCCTAGCTGCACTGGTGTTCAAGATCGTGGCAGACCGTCATGTGGGAAACCTGGCTTATGTTCGGGTATATTCTGGCCGGCTAGAAGCAGGGACCTATGTCTGGAACTCAGCCACCCGGCAGAAAGAAAGGGTGAGCCGTATTCTAAAAATGCACGCCAATCACCGGGAGGAAGTTCCTGCGGTAGAAGCTGGAGACATCGCGGCGGTCATCGGGCTCAAACAAGTGGCGACTGGGCATACACTCTGCAGGCCGGAGGCTCCTCTGGTTCTGGAGCCCATATCTTTCCCTGAGCCGGTCATCCAGATCGCAGTAAACCCGGCTCAGGCGAGAGAACAGTCGCGTATCGCCGAGGCTTTGGCCCGCATCGCTGCTGAAGACCCCACACTTAGGGTTGCAACCGACCACGAGACTGGAGAAACTATTCTTTCGGGAATGGGAGAGCTGCACCTGGAGATAATTACCGAGCGTTTGAAGCGGGAGTTCAAGCTCGAAGTAGAGCTGGGTAGACCACAGGTAGCTTATAAAGAGACCATTACCCGGATGGCGTTAGGTGAATGCAAGTATGCTAAACAGACCGGAGGACGGGGCCAGTTTGCTCACGTAAAGCTGCAGGTCGAACCGGCCGAAGGCTTCTTTGTTGAAAACCGTATTGCTCAAGGAGCTATTCCTCGGGAATACCTCCCAGCGGTAGAAGCGGGGATCCGCGAGGCCATAAAAAAAGGCCCGCTTAAAGGCTACCCGGTAGTAAACCTGAAAGTGACTATCTTGGATGGGGCTTTCCACGAGGTCGATTCTTCGGAATTGGCGTTTAAAACGGCCGGTAAACTGGCACTTAAGGAAGCCCTGGCCAAAGCTAGCCCGCGCTTGCTCGAGCCCATAGTGAAGCTGGAAATAACCACCCCAGACGAATTCACGGGGAGCATTCTCAGCAATATCAGCAGTAAACGAGGCCGGCTGGAGTCTATGGAGACGTATCATCGTACTCGGATTATCAAGAGTTTTGTGCCCTTGGCTGAATTGTTCGGTTATGCTACCGCTATCCGGTCCCTTTCTCAGGGCAAAGCTGCTTTTTCCATGCATTTTTCGCATTACGAAGAAAGAGCGTGAAACGCCGGGCGGGCAGTGTCCTTAGTGGGAATTTAAGGCTGTCAATAGCTCGTTTTTGCGGCAGAGGGTAAGAAGGATTGGCTGCATGGGAGGTGAGCTCTTATGTTAGGGAATCTTTTTAGACTGCTTTACCGGTTGATGCGGGAATCCAGGGTACCTTTACGAGAGAAACTGGTGTTCGCGGTTCTGTTGGCTTATTTACTATTCCCGTTTGACTTTATTCCTGATGTTTTCCCTTTCGTTGGGCAGGTCGATGATATCCTGTTGCTGTTGATAGGGGTCAGGCGTTTATTGAGTTCCGCCGGGATGAACGTTCTTGCCGAGTGCTGGCAGGGAAGTGCTCGGGAGCTCGCCAAGCTGATGAAACTGCTGGACGCGTTGTTGTTTTTGCTACCTGGGGGGATAAAAGGGCGAGGCTGGAACGAGAACCGTGAGCGAGATGTTATTGATGTAGAATACCGTATTGAGGAGTGAAACTGTACTAAAACCTGCTTTTGATTCTTATATTTTATTACAGAAGCAGGGGTGAGCAGGGTATGCTGGGGAGCTTTCGGGTAAGGTTATTGCTGGTTTTATTGCTCTTGATAGGGGTATTGAGCATTTTGAATTTCCATAGCCCGGCTTGGTACCGGGTCGAGCCGGTTTTGGAGTATATAATGAAAGACGACTATGCCCTGAACCAGAAGTTATGGGGTTGGTTTAAGCAGAGTGACCTAAAAGACAGGTTAGCGCCTGAACCCGAGCCGGTTTCATCTACAGGGGTGGTACAATCTCCTTGCACAGATGGAAGAATAGTCCGCCATTTTGGATGGTATTGGGATTCTAAAACGCAAAAACAGGAGTTCAGCCCGGGAGTAGTAGTCAAAATGCCTGAGAATTCGGTTATTCAGGCCGTTTTAGGAGGAACCGTGGAAGAGATAAGCCCAGAAGGAGAGGATAACCGGGAGATACTCATCAATCACGGAGGGGATCTCATCTCCGTTTACCGCGGTATGAAAGAAGTGTTCGTCAATATCGGGGACCAGGTTACTAGTGGGCAGACTCTAGGAAAGAGCCAGGACGAGTTTGAGTTTGAGTTGCGTAATCAAGACGGACCGCTGAATCCGGAACCGCTTTTTCAGTAATGTTCGGTTATGAAGATAGGAAGAATAGCAGGAATAGTTTTCCGGATTCACCCTGTGTTGCTCCTGCTGTTGCTCGCGTACATATCCCTAGGGTTGGCCCGGGAAGTGCTTACTGTTTTTGTTTCGGTAGTTCTCCATGAACTTGCTCACACGGTTGTCGCTTCACGGTTGAGCGTGCGGGTCACGGAGGTGGAGCTTTTTCCGTTTGGCGGGCAGGCTAAAACAGAAGACTTCGTCGCCGTCAACCCGGAAAACGAGGTTTGCATTGCTCTGGCCGGTCCCTGCACCAGCTTGCTGTTAGCGGGATTGGCCTGGTTGGCAGTAAGGTGGGGTGGACCCCAGCTTTTTTTCTTGATCAAGGCTAATCTGGCTTTGGGTTTGTTTAATCTTCTGCCGGTCCTTCCTCTGGATGGGGGAAGGGTGCTTCGGGCCGTGCTTTCGTTGAAGTGGGGTTGGCGTAAAGCTACGGTTAACGTGGCTACGCTCGGACAACTAGCGGGCGGTCTACTTTGCGGCTACGGGGGATACCTGTTATTGTATTCGGAGCAAGGCGCCAATTTCTTCTTTTTAGGCTTATTCCTTTGGTGGGCAGCCAGAAAAGAAGCCAAGTTACTCACGTATGGTTTTGTGCGTTACCTGGTCAATAAGAAGGGCCAACTGGCCCGTAAGGGAATGCTGCCTGCCTATCACCTGGTAGCTGTTTCTTCGACCCGCCTCAAAGACGTTATCCATGCTGTTTCTCCTGCCACTTATACCGTTGTTGTTCTAATTAATGACGAGGAGCGAATTGAAGGCTACCTCACCGAGGGCGAGTTGATTGAAGCATGGTTCGAAAAAGGTCCTTCGGCTAGTTTAGGAGATGTGGTCCGTGGGTAGCACGGCTTTTCTGCATCTCGCGTATGCCCAGAGGAAGTTATGCTTTATAATAAGACAAGGGTTTGAACACGTTGAAATTGGGGGAAAGTTAAATTTGGATAATATAGAAGTCCGAAATAAGAAGCAAGTCGGCCGGGAAGAATTGTCTCGGGTTCTGCTGAGCGTGAACCGTCCAGCCCGGTATACGGGCGGTGAATACAACAGCATAGTGAAAGACTGGGACAAGGCTTCGGTCAAGATGGCTCTGGCTTTCCCGGACGTGTACGAAGTGGGCATGTCGCACCTAGGCGGAAGGATACTGTACGGGTTGGTGAACTCGCAACCCGATTATCTTTTGGAACGGGTCTTTGCGCCTTGGCCGGACATGGAAGAGGTCATGCGGCGGGAGGGTTGGGTTCTTTACTCACTCGAAAGTTTTCGCCCGGTGCGGGAGTTCGACGTGGTCGGCTTTTCGCTCCAATACGAACTCTCTTTCACCAATGTCTTGAATATGTTGGAACTCGCGGGCATTCCTCTTTGGTCTGGGGGTAGAAGAGAAGGGGATCCCTTGGTAATTGCCGGAGGGCCGGTCTGCTTTAATCCCGAACCGGTTACCCCTTTTTTTGACGCTTTTCTCATCGGCGACGGCGAGGACGTATTGCTGGAGTTTTTGGCGGTTCTTAACCAGAACCGGGACCGCCCACGAAAAGAGGTTTTGAGCATTCTGGCTACAATCGAAGGGGTTTACGTTCCTGGCTTGTACAAGGTAAGTTACAACGATGATGGGACTTTGAGAGAGACGAGACCCCTGCAGGAAGGGATTCCGTCCCGGGTTAAGAAGAGGGTGGTTCAGGACCTAGACCAGGCATATTATCCTTTGAACCCGGTGGTCCCTTTTCTAGATATCGTGCACGACCGGGCAGTACTGGAGGTAATGCGAGGATGCCAGCGGGCGTGCCGGTTTTGCCAGGCGGGTATGACTTACAGACCGGTCCGGGAAAAAAGCTTCTCTACTCTAGTGAACCAGGCCCAGGCTGTTTTAGAAAACACCGGGTATGAAGAGATCTCACTGGCCTCTCTCAGCACCGCCGATTATTCGAATGTTGAACGTTTAGTCGAAGCTCTGATTAAACAACACGGGGCCAGAGGCATAGGGGTTTCTTTGCCTTCACTGCGAGCCGATGCTTTTTCGGTGAAGCTGGCAAGCGAAGTACAGAAAGTGAGAAAAACTACTCTGACTTTTGCGCCCGAAGCCGGGACCGAGCGCTTGCGAAGGGTGATTAACAAGAACGTAAGCGAAGAAGATTTGATGGCAGCAGTAGAAGCAGCATTTGCGGCCGGGTGGAACGGGGTCAAGCTGTATTTTATGATCGGGCTTCCGACTGAGACTTACGAGGACCTGGATGGTATCCTGGACTTGCTGAGCCGGGTTAGAGGGGCGGGAAGAGCGAAAGGAGTAAAGCGGCTCAACATTACTGCCAGCATCTCCAACTTCGTGCCGAAACCGCACACTCCTTTCCAGTGGGAACCCCAGCTCAAACCAGCCGAACTGGAAGCCAGGCGAAGGTATCTTTTGAACAAAGTTAAAGGGCTGAAAGGAGTGCACCTGGATTTCCACGACCCTGAGACCAGCTACCTGGAAGGGATAATGGCACGCGGTGACCGGCGGCTGGCTTCGGCCATTTACCGGGCTTACCGCCTGGGATGTAAGTTTGACGGGTGGAAAGAATTTTTCCGTGCTGACCTATGGTCGCAGGCTTTTGCCGAGGAGAACATAGACCCGGATTTTTACACAGCCAGGCGGCGCGAATATACCGAGGTTTTTCCCTGGGACATTATCGATTCCGGCGTAGATAAAGAGTATCTAATATCGGAACATGAACGGAGCAGGCTGGGGATATCCACTCCTGACTGCCGCTATGACAAATGTGTAGGTTGTGGCGTTTGCCCCACGCTCGGAGTAGAGCTGGACCTGAGAGGAGAAGAGGGATTTGCGCCTACGAGTTGAGTACAAAAAGGGCCAAGAGATCAAATATCTTTCTCACCTACAGTTGATGCGCCTGGTCGAGAGGGTGCTCAGGCGGGCGCAAATTCCTTACGCTTTGTCTGAAGGGTTTTCGCCGCACATCAAGCTGTCGCTGGGCACGGTGTTGCCGGTGGGGGTATGGGGCGTTCGCGAATATTTCGATCTGGAGCTGACCAGAGAGATACCTCCGGGGCAGTTTATGGAAGCCGTGAACCGGGTAGCTCCGACCGGGTTTGAGGTGAGGCGCGCAAAGATTATCAGCGACAAGGCCCCGAGTTTGCAAGCGCAGGTCAATGCCGCTGTTTATTGTCTGGTATTGAAGCCGGGGGTTGAGGAAGAAAGAGCTAGGGCCACGCTAGAGGATGTCATGAGAGGGGAGAAACTGATGGTGCCCAAGCGCGGTTCGGCGACCGAGGAGAAAGACCTGCGGCCAGGCATATACAGGCTGAGCCTGGGTAAAGAGGAAGGGGTGCTGGTGATACTAGCCCTGGTGTCGTCCGGTAGCAAGGACAACATTAGACCGGATGAACTGGTCCTTTGCCTGGAGGATCGCGGCTTAGCAGGGGCCTTTGCCGATGTATACCGAATGGCCAATTACTGGAGGCAGCCTGACGGCAGTTTGTCTTCGCCACTTGACCTGGAGAAGGTGTGAGCTTGGACAGGCATATTATTATTGAGATTTATCCCTGGGAGACCAGGGTCGGGATAACCGAGGATGGGAAACTGGTAGAGGTTTTCTGGGAAAACCCCGAGTCAAAGGTCGGCAAGATTTATAAAGGGATCGTGAAAGACGTGGTACGGGGGCTTTCCTGTGCTTTTGTTGACCTGGGGTTTAACCGAAGCGCTTTTCTGTACACGGGGGAAAACGAAAGGTTCAGAAACAGGGGTAGTGTTTTTTCTATGTTGAAAAAAGGTCAAACCGTCTTAGTGCAGGTAAAAAAAGAGGCGGTAGCCGAAAAAGGAGCCAGGGTCACCCAGGACATATCCATTCCGGGCAGGCATTTGGTCTTGCTGCCTAACCAGGAAGGGGTATCGGTTTCACGTAGGATCACGTGCGATAGCCGAAGGCGAGATTTGAAAAGGTTGCTTGAGGAAGCCAAACCTCAAGGAGTTGGAGTCATAGCCCGAACCAATTCGGCCGAGGCCCCTAACGAAGAGATATTAGCCGAATTGCGAGAACTGCTTGATTTGTGGGAAAGGATAAAGAGGAGTTACGAAAGCACTCGTGGTCCAGGAGTTATTTACGAGGACTTGGGAATCATCGAGTGCAGCCTGAGAGAATATCTGGATGTGAATACCAAGGCGGTCTTGATAAACCATTATGAAGAAAAACTCAGGCTGGAAGAGCTATTACAAGACAAGCACCCGGACTTTGCTTTCTTGCTAAGGTACGAAGAGGGTGACCTTTTTGATAAGTACGGGCTGGAAAAGGAGCTGAAGCACGCTCTGGGGCGCAGGGTCTGGCTGCGCCACGGGGGTTACCTGGTGATAGATGAAACCGAGGCTTTGACCGTTATCGATGTTAACAGCGGCAAGTATACCAGTAATTCCGAATTTGAGGAAACGGCTTTGAGAACCAACCTGGACGCGGCAGCAGAGATCCCACGTCAACTTCGGTTGCGCCGAATCGGGGGAATTATCCTCATCGATTTCATAGATATGAAAAAGCCCGGACACCAAGAGGAGGTTTTGAACCGGCTGCAACAGGAACTGAGTAAAGACAAGGCCCACACCCGGGTTATGGGGTTTACCAAACTCGGGATATTGGAGATGACAAGACAGAAGTCCCGGCATCGGTTGCGCCAGCTGTTCACGGGAGGATGTCGCTGGTGCCGGGGCGAAGGCCGGTTGCCAGCCGTGGGTTCGGTCGCCAACGAGATCCGGCGCAAGCTGGTCAGCATGGATTACATACTGGCAAACACCATCCTGTGTCAGGCCAATCCCGAGGTTATTCGTGAGCTCTCACATGATGGGAACAGCATGGCCTATATCGAAAAGCGGCTGGGCAAGAGAATCATGTTGGAGGAGGAGCCGGGCTACGACGTGGCTACATATAAACTGTTCTCGCGGTAAGAAAGAATGAGTTGCTCGAGGGCATACTAACTGCCTTGTTTTATCTAAATTTCGTTTTCCAGCTTGGCAGGGATTCTTGATGCGTCTTGGTGATTTGTAAGCAAAAGCGCTTCCCTTGACGGGGCGGCATGACTGTGGTAATCTCTTTGTGGTTGCACGTTTTTGCAACCGCCCGGTCCGGGCCGATAAACGGTCGTTTGACCTGCCTTTTGACCGGCGAGTCTCAAGAATGTGGAGGTGTATCTTCGGTGTATGCTATTATTGAAACTGGGGGCAAACAGTACCGGGTGGAACCTGGGAAGGTTTTGACGGTGGAGAAGCTGAACGCGGATGTGGGCAGCCAGGTAGAGATCGAGACGGTGCTTGCGGCCAAGAACGAAGCGATGTTCAAAGTAGGCCGGCCATACGTGGAAGGAGCAAGGGTCAGAGCAACGGTGCTCGAACATGGCAAGGGCAGAAAAATAGTAGTTTTCAAATACAAGCCCAAAAAGAACTACAAGAAAAAGCAGGGCCATCGTCAGCCGTTTACAAGAATAAGGATCGACGAGATCGTATTTTGAAAAGGGAATGGTTACGGTCAAGCTGTTCCGGGATAGTAAAGGACAGATCACCGGCTTTGAGGTAAGAGGTCATGCGGGTTTTGCGCCGGAAGGACAGGACATAGTTTGTGCTGGGGTTTCTATGGTGGCGCAAACCGCGGTTATAGGGTTAATCCGCCATCTAAGTATCCGCCCCCGGTTTGAAAAGGAGCGCGGGTTCTTGATCTGCAGTTTGCCTGCCGGGTTAGCGGGTTCGGAAATGGAGAAGGCTCAGGTCATACTGACTACTCTGGAAGAAGGCCTGGTGGCCTTAGAGACCAGTTACCCCGAATATGTAAGGGTGGTAAGACAAGGAGGTGTTAACAGTGTTCAAGATTGACCTGCAATTGTTTGCTCATAAAAAGGGAGTAGGTAGTTCCCGTAATGGCCGTGACAGCGAATCCAAGCGGTTGGGTGTCAAGAGGTTTGACGGGCAGGTAGTCCGGGCTGGGAATATCCTGGTAAGACAACGCGGGACTAAGATCCATCCCGGCAATAACGTGGGCATCGGCGGAGACGATACCCTGTTTGCCCTGGTTGACGGGTACGTGAAGTTCGAGCGCAAAGGCAAGGACAGAAAGAAAGTCAGCGTTTATCCTGTAGACTCGCTTACGATGTAGGTGGAGATGAGGTTAATCCATAACAGCCGAAGCACCGAAGTGCCCCTGGATAAGTTCCAGGGGTGTTTTTGCTTGAGAAAGAAGAAGCGGGGTGGCGGAATGAAGGCCGAAGAGGTCATATGGTTCCTGGATTGTCAGCGCCATGATTATCTCAATCACCTTCAGGTTATAAGCGGGCTGCTAGAACTAGGACAACCGGCAAGAGCCCGGGAGTATTTGAAAGAGGCTTTACGATTCATCGAAACTGAGCGGATGTTGTTAAAGGGGCATGAACCGGAGCTCGGTCTTTTTCTCTACCGGTTTTGGCAGAAGGTTCGAGCCTTTGAAGTGGACGTAAAATTTGTCCGAATAGAAGAAACTTTCGAAGACCAGCTTTCTGGAGAAAACTTGGTCTATGATTTGGATTCAATTGTAGAAGAAATTGGTAGGTCTTTTTCGGGAAGTCTGGTGGAGGTTTCGGTATTGGCGACTGATTGCTTGATATGCTTGCTCGCTAGCGATAGGGGGAAAAGGTTGGAGTTGACGTATGATAGGAGTGTTGCCGGTGTTCGTTGACCAGGCCAAGATCTATGTCAAAGCTGGTGACGGCGGAAACGGGGCAGTAGCTTTTCGCAGGGAGAAGTATGTGCCCATGGGCGGTCCAGCTGGCGGTGACGGTGGCCGAGGCGGAAACGTGGTCCTAGTAGCCGATGAGGGCCTGTCGACTTTAATGGATTTTAAGTACAAACGCCACTACAAAGCAGCTAGAGGGGAGCACGGTCAGGGCAAGAACATGCATGGCCGCGGCGGTGAAGACCTTTTAATCCGGGTGCCGTGTGGCACTGTAGTCAAAGATGCCGACAGTGGGGAGGTCATAGCCGATCTGACCGAACCCGGGCAATCGGCAATCGTGGCTCGGGGAGGGCGAGGGGGGCGGGGTAACGCCAGGTTCGCTTCCCCTACCCGCAGGGCTCCTTCGTTTGCCGAAAAGGGGGAACCGGGGGAAGAGAAGTGGCTGGTATTAGAGCTCAAGCTTTTGGCAGATGTTGGTCTAGTCGGGCTCCCGAATGCCGGAAAATCTACTCTGATTTCAAAACTTTCAGCGGCCCGGCCTAAGATCGCTGATTATCCGTTTACAACTCTGGTTCCAAAGCTTGGAGTGGTGCGGATGCCGGACGGAGATGGCTTTGTTATCGCCGATATTCCGGGACTTATCGAAGGAGCACACCAAGGAGCAGGATTGGGACATGAGTTCCTGCGGCACATTGAAAGGACAAGGGTTCTGGTCTTCGTTTTGGACGTGGCTGAAACCGAGGGGCGCGACGTTTGTGACGATTTCCGTGTCTTGTTACACGAGCTCCAGCAGTACAACCTGGGCCTGGCGTCTAGGCCCCGGATCTTAGCGGCCAACAAGATGGACATAGAAGCCGCGCCTGGCAAGCTGGAAAAGCTGCGGCAGAGTTTCCCAGAGGAGGAGATTTTCCCGATTTCGGCGGTTACGGGTGAGGGGATAGAACCGCTTTTGCAGCGCTTGTACCACCTGGTCAGGGTAACACCGCTCCGGGAACCCCAGGAAAAAGAGAGGGTCATACACCGTTTTTATGAGGAAAAGCCTTTCCATATCGAAGTGGTCGACGGGGTGTTTGTAGTCACCGGGGACAGGATCGAAAAGCTGGTAGCTATGACCGATCTCAACAATGAAGAGGCTTTGGAGCGTTTCCAGCGTGTCGTCGAGAGAATGGGACTGGAAGAAGCTTTACGGGATAAAGGAATCAAACCGGGAGACCTGGTAAGGATCAGAGACTTCGAGTTCGAATATGTGGAGTAAAGCTCTCTTTGCAAGTGTTTTCGTGCTCTAGCGGCGACTACTTAAGATATCATTATAGAAGTTTCTTCGGAAGGAGTGAAGCGTTGTGGAGCGAAGTGACCTGGCCAGGTGCGAGCGCATCGTGGTTAAGGTAGGGACCAGCACCTTGACCCATCCTACTCACCAGCTGAACCTAATGCGGATGGAAGTCCTGGTGAGGGAGATGGCGGACATACATAACCAGGGCAAAGAGCTGCTCTTGGTCAGCTCAGGAGCGATCGGGCTGGGGGTTGCAAGGCTAGGATTGAAAGAGCCCCCCCGTACCCTACCTATGAAACAGGCGATGGCGGCAGTAGGACAGGGTACATTAGTCCACATGTATGAAAAGCTGTTTTCGGAATACAGCAAAACCGTGGCCCAGGTCCTTTTGACTAAGGACGATTTCAATGAAAGACTGCGATACCTTAACAGCCGTAATACTCTACTCACCCTGCTGGGACTGGGGGTCATCCCGATCATAAACGAGAACGATACGGTGGTAGTGGACGAGATCAAGTTTGGGGACAACGACACCCTTTCGGCTTTGGTGGCAGGGGAGGTGGACGCTGATCTCCTAGTAATTCTTTCCGATATTGACGGGTTGTACGATGATGACCCTCGCCAAAACCCGAAGGCCAGGAGGTTACCTGAAGTGTACGAAATCACCGACGAGATGGAAAAAAAGTCCCACCGTCGCGGTACAAAACTCGCGAGCGGCGGGATGTACACCAAGCTCCTGGCAGCCAAGATCGTCATGGCAGCGGGGATACCCATGGTAGTGGCTCATGGAGCGGAAAAAAACGTGCTGCGCAGGATAATAGCAGGGGAACCTTTGGGGACTCTGTTCGTTCCCAAAGAGAGCCGGATGCAGGCGCGCAAGCGCTGGATCGCTTTCGGGAGTGCCTGTCAGGGAAAGGTTTATATCGATAACGGGGCAAAAGAAGCGGTCTTACACCGGGGAAAAAGCCTTTTGCCGAGTGGCATAACCGGCGTAGAGGGGATTTTCGAACGAGGCAACGTGATTTCCCTGGTAGACTTGGAAGGACACGAGTTTGCCCGGGGTATAACGAACTACTCAGCCGAAGAAATCAAGCTCATTGCCGGTAAGAAAACTTCGCAGATTGAGCGCATTCTCGGGCATAAAGATTACGACGAGGTTATCCACCGCAACAATCTGACCGTGTACGAGGCATAACTAAAAGACGGTGCGGGCTGCCGGTTATTGTTATTCCCCATATGTCACCAATAAAGCTGCCATGACACCATTGGTAGACCTGGTGGCTGTTTTGGAGCGGGTTACTGCCCGGGCTGTCTTTCGAGGTTGTGCTTGTTCTTTATTTTTTCGACCTTCTTCAGAAACAGGTCGAGCAGGCTCAGCATCTTTTCCTCACTCAACTGCCCGTGCAGGCTGGGAGTCTCGAAGAAGCGTCTGGGAAACCGCAATTCCCGGAAATCAAATCCCAGTTTCTCTTTGATGCGAAGCTTGGCCGCGTATATCCTTTCGCCCAGCTCGATCAGTTGTTCCTGGGATACATTGAGCCCAATAGCCCGGTAAGCCTTGGTGATGGTTTCGACATCGTATACTTTTCGGGCAAAGAGGCAGACTATCAAGCAGTTGGTCAGGCAACGGAGTTTTTCTTCTTCAAGGATGGAATCTACCAGCCATTCTCCTTCTTCATAGTCCTCGCTCTGGTCAAAAGAGTACCCGGCATTATCCAAATGAGAATGGCGCAGACCAACGGCCTGCCCAAACGCGGCTCCGTAACCCGTATGGTAACCGGTCATTTCGTGTTTTCCTAAGGTCATGGCAAACTCAAGCCCGCCGTACTGCCTGGCTGCGAATTCAGTTCCCTCGGCCATGGCCCGGTAGAGGTGGTTGGATATCTTGACCAGGTTATCCACCACCGTGAGGTAACCGTCCAGGCAGCCGAATTCGAGCCGGGTGCCGAGGAGGTCCTCATCTATCAGCCCTCGCTTGAAAGCTTCGGTGGCCCAGCCCAGAAGAACTCCGGTAGAAATGGCATCAAGCCCGTATCCCTCTATTTTCTCCAAGAGAGCAAGGAAATCGCTTCTCGTGGTCATGCCGAGAAAAGTACCCAGGGCAAATATCGGTTCATGGTCGTAACTCATCACCGTCGATTCCCACTCTTGGGGCTCTCCGAAGCGGTGTCGGTGTAAGGCCAAGTGTATGCACCCGACCGGACAACCTATACAAGCCACCTGCCTTACCAGGTTGTGTTGAGCAAAAGCTTCTCCCGACAATTCCTCCGCATAGTCGAAAGTGCTGCTCTGCAGGTTGCGGGTGGGCAGGGCATTCATGGCGTTGAGACGCAGTATATTTACCGGAGTGCCTAAGTCGTGGTATTTTTCCATGAGGTCGGTTTCAGTTACTTTCTCGTAGATTTCCTGGTACACTTCTTTGTAGTTCTTGAAAACCTCCTTGGGAATCGGATAGTGGCGGTCGCCATGAATCACTATGGCTTTGAGATTCTTGCTGCCAAAAACGGCGCCTCCTCCCAGCCTCCCGAAATGTCTGTAAGTATCGACATTGACTCCGGCAAACTTGACCAGCTTTTCCCCTGCCTGACCAATCCTCAGCGTACTCCGAAAACCGCGCCCCGGCTCCAGTTCACGGAGGTACCTCCCTGCTTCTTCAACCCCGGTGCCCCAGAGCGGGTCGGCTTTGCGGATGTGAACGACTTGTGGCCCTATGACCAGGTATACCGGCCGCTCGGCTTTCCCACTGATGACCACAGCGTCATAGCCGGCATACCGCAAGGCCAGGGCTGCTCTCCCTCCGGCGTAGCTTTCACCAAGATTGCCGGTTAAAGGAGACCTGAACATATAGACCATCTTGGTAACTACAGGATAGATGGTGGACAAGAGCCCGATGGACAGTATGATGGGTTGTTCCGGTGCCAGCGGGTCCAGGTCGCACCTCAGGTTTTCTTCTAGGAGTTTAGTTGCAAGACCTAATCCTCCCAGATATTCGTACAGGTCCTCTCTGTCCTCAATGTCGATCTTTCCACTACTCAAGTCGATGTTTAAGACCCGCATATATCTTCCATCCAGCATCAGTCTTCCACCTCTTCCAGCCTGATTACGTCGTGGGGGCAGAACTTGGCACATGTCCCGCAGTGAATGCACATAATCGGTTTGTTGGTTTCGGGATGCATCCGGATGTACTCTACTGGGCAAGCTTTTATGCAGTCCCCACAACCATTACATTTCTTTTCGATTAATCTTACACCGCCACCTTTGCGGGGGACGAGCGCACTGTATGAACAAGCTTCCGCACAAGGCGGTACCCTGCAACCCCTGCAGATATCGGCGGCTAATTTGCTTTGATAACCGCCGCGGGTTCGGATCTGGATGGCTGCTACGGAAGGGCTGAAGCTTTTCATTACTTCACGAGCACAGGCCAACATACACGAGTAGCAGGCAATGCATTTGCCCATCATGGGGGCTGTCAAAAGCTTGGCCAAAAAGCATCCCTCCGAGAAGGAAGATCAAGTTTAAAATGGAATCGACTACAACTATATTTTACCGCAACGGTTGATAGAAATTCATAGTATCATGGTACATGGGGATGCGTGGTGAAGAAGAAACAAAGACAGAGTGGGAGAAGTCATGTTATAAGACGAGTAATAGATGATTATCTGCGTGCCTGCCCGGTCATGAAGCTGAGTGACGGGGATGCTTGCCCTTGTAGTAGCATCCGGCGGTACGACGACTGCTGTGGCCCCAAAGGGGTTGAATACCGCCTGTTGTGGGAAAGTGAAAGCGGGGAGCCTGCACTAATCGATTCCCGTATTTTCCGCGAAAGAGCTACAAAATTATTGATGTATTTGGATCGGCCGTGGGCGCGAGGTATAAGCTCTCCAAGACAGGGACTGCGTTATCTCGAGGGTCTCTATAGAAGATACGATTCTTTTGTTGCGTTGTTCGAAAGCTTCGTATCGTGCCGGCGGGGTTGTACTGCCTGTTGCTACTACCTTGTGGGGACCAGTTTTATAGAGGCGGAGCTAATCAAGAGATATGCGGTTCGACATCTGAGCCAAGAGCAACTGGACGCGATTCGGGTCAGGGTTCGGGAGCAGTTGCCGCATTACATCAGAGAAAACCAAAGGCCGCGAGATCGCCAAAAGGATGAAGAATTGCTGGCGGCGTACTTTCAGAAGAGACTGCCCTGCCCGTTCCTGTCTACCGAGAATGACTGTATGGTCTACCCGGTAAGACCGTTTACCTGCCGTTCCCATTCCGCTGTATCGGATCCACATGCCTGCGAGACGGGTAAGGGGCTTGAACTTTTGGATGTGATGGGTTTGACTACTTCAATCGCAACTGCTTTGGTGGAACTTTGTGCGACTTATTTTGGAGACGAAAGGTGGGAACACCTGGGTTTGTGGTTAGCGTTCTAACAGAAGATTTATACCGGGTGCAGTAATCTGTAACAGCCGTAAGGGCGTCGTTGACAAGGTGAAACAAGCGGCGCCATGCTATCATGCTATATAGATTCGTTCACCGAGCACAAAACAGGCCAGAACAGTTACCATTAACAGGAAAGGTCATGCAGGTAGATGGATAGCCCGGAAGGGGCAACAATACCGTTTTCAGTTACTATGCCAAGGATGAAGTCGGAGGGAATCAGGTCTAGGCCCGGGTCATAGACAGGCGGCTGGCTTGAAGGGTGCAACTTGGTCCAATCACCGATGCAGTAGACGGGGACTGGAAACGGGGCACGGGCGGCAGCTCTGGCCACCGACAGGCTGGGATAACCGTTGACCACTGAGCCATCGAGGAGGATGACATCAGAACCTATCAACACCATATCGATACCTGTCAGCATGTCATCTATTTCGCGGTCGGGCATGACCTCAACGGCTGTTCCCGACTGCTCAAGTCGGGCAGCGACCAGCTCGCCGTATTTATAGTTGCCACAAGAGGATTCCAGACAGAAAACCTTGAAGACTTTGCCCTGCTCTTTGGCTCTCTTAAAGGTTTCGATTACCGTAGAACTGAAACTGCATGTCATAACCGCGGCTCCGTTTCCGATGAGTTCAGCCGCATGTGCGATCGAGCGAAAACGGGCTGAAACGACGGCATCGGTAACCCGTTCTACTGCTGTCAAAACCCCGGAGCGTGCTTCTTCGATGTCGCAACAATGGGCCAAGGTTTTTTTCATATGTTTCTCAAAACAGCGGACACAGTTGGCTATGGCTACCATGGCTGGTTTGACTGATTGCAAGCGATGAGCATAAAAACTTATTTCTTCGCCGAATTCACCCGCCGTTCTAGCCTTACTGCCGAGAGCAGCCAAGCTCAGTACCTGCAAGGCTTTTAGGGCTAACTCGCTGGCTCCGTGTACCCGGTCGACCCGTATATCTTCGATCTCGCGTAAAACCCGGTTCATCTCACCGACTTCCAGGCAGCATCTAGCTGGGGCACGGTCTCGAACTTGACGATGTCTTCCGGCGCTATCCATTGGCATTCGGTGTGTTCCCAGTTTGTTTTCAATGCGAGTTCACCAGAAACGCGAAAACGAAAGGGATGTACTATCCAGGTCCTATCCAGTTCGCGATCAACAACCTCGATAGGTTCACCCTCTTTTACTAATACCAGGTTCTCCGGATCCAGTCCGAGTTCTTCCTCGATTTCCAGTTTGGCCTGTGCTAGCGGGGTGTTTCCCGGTTCAATGTAACCGCTGATGCCTGCCCACCTTTGCTGGTATGAACCAACAGCCTGGCTCCGCCGCAAGAGCAGGATTTTTCCTTCAAACTCGATAAAGCATGTAACCACGTCAACTCTAGTCATTTCACTTACTCCTTTAAGAGTTATCCGACTTCGGAGCCATCCTCCCCTTCTTCTAAGCCTGATTGATAAAACGATTGGACTGCGTCAAAGCTGGAGAGGACCTTTGCATTATCTTTCTTTTTTGCTCTAGTTGTTTCATTTCGGGACCTGCTACTTCATTTTCGCCGGGTTCATCAGATATGGGACGTTTCAATTCTTGTTTGTGCCCTGACGCCAATATTTTTCTCTTGTCTTTCATCAGTTTGGGGGTCGTCTAAATGCCTTTGCCCCAAAAGATAAGTAACAAACTGATGGGCGGTTCTTCCAGATCTCCCGTGATACCTCATTTCCCATTGGATGGCTCTGCGCCTCAGTTCTTCTGAGGGCAGGCTTAAGCCGTTCCTTCTGGCTAAATGCTCGACTATGCGCAGATACTGTTCCTGACTGGGAGCCTGGTAACGGATAGTTATGCCGAAGCGATCGGCCAAAGAAAGCTTTTCTTGATGGGATTCGGAAACATGGATTTCTTCATCTATCGATTGGCGGTCTCGCCAGGTTTCTTTGACCAGATGCCGGCGGTTAGAGGTTACATACAGGAGAAGATTGCCGGGAGTGTCTTCCAGGCTCCCTTCAATCGCGGCCTTTACGTGTTTGTATTCTACCTCGAACTCTTCAAACGAAAGGTCATCAATGAAAACGATGAAACGAAAACCGCGATTTCTAGCGATATCGGTGATATCAGCGAGGTAGCCAACATGGTCCTTGCCCAACTCGATCATGCGTAGACCGTCAGGTGCATAACGGGTAAGTAAAGCCTTAACCGAGGAAGACTTGCCAGTCCCTTTTTCCCCATAGAGCAAGACATTATTAGCCTTATTACCTCGAAGAAAGATCTCGGTGTTCATCAACAACAGTTTCTTTTGCTCTTCGATTCCCACCAGCTCATCGAGTTCAATCGGGTCTGGATTCCTTATGCCTCGAAGGCCTTGGTCCCAACGAAATCCCGGGTATTTACCCATCTGCCCGCAGCCTACAGTACGGTAAAACCCGGCTAGGGCTTCAAGGATTATCAGTGGGTCCGATTCACCCGAAAAAAGCTGGTGAAGGATGGTCATTTTGGATACCCGGTGCTTGTGGAAAGGATAAGAATCAAGTCGTGGTTGCCAGCAGTGATTCCACCAGGACGATTCGAAGCCGACCTCGCGGGCTAGTCCGCTCCAATCGAGGTTGTATAAGCCCTTTAATATACCGATATCGTGCCGAGCCAGGTCCCAAAGCGGTGAGCCCGCTTCCAGCGCTTTGTTCTCGCAGCCAAGACTGAAAACGTTTTCGTCTTGGACAATGAGGTTCAGAATGTAGTTGCTCCACGGGTCAACTGCGAGCGCGAATTCGCTGGCTTTTTGGATGACCAACTGCACGATCGAATAGTATAAGCTTTCCAATTCGCTTCGAGATTGGTTCTCAAGGCCTTGCAGTGAGCTGATTAAATGTAAGGTTTTGTCAACAACCGTATCCTGGAGGAGGTTGCGGTAAACAACAAGCCTTTGCAAGGTAGGGTACGAATTGGTCACGGAATTCACTCCTTTGTTTAATCAGTCGGGTCCGAGCAACCTCCGTTCATCAAAATTATAAAAGCTAATAAGTAGCTATTGTCAAGGATCTCGGTTTGAACTGTATACAGAAAGGCATGTATCTGGTAATATTTAGCCAAGGTTAGACTTATCATGTAGGCAGGGAGCATTTAGCGATATGGCCGATTATGTCGGGGTTGTTGGGGCTGCTTTTTGTGACAGGGAGACGGCTGATTTGGCTTACAGGGTTGGCAAAGCTTTGGCTCGTGAAGGTTTGATCGTTGTCTGCGGAGGCATGGGGGGAGTGATGGAAGCCGTAGCCCGGGGGGTGAGTGAAGAAAAAGGAGTCGTCATCGGAATTCTTCCAGGTCGAGACCGGCAAGAGGGCAACCGGTATCTGACTTACTCGATACCCACAGGGTTGGGAGATGCGAGAAATGCGGTTATAGTTTGTGCTTCTGATGCGCTAATCGCTATAGCGGGAGGTTTCGGAACTTTGTCCGAGATCTCGCTTGCCCGGAAAGCGGGTAAACCGGTGATCGGGCTGAAAAGTTGGAAAGCTACAAACGGGATGGGCGAGGATCTCGGCGTTGTGAATGCTGCTACGCCGGAGGAGGCTGTGACCAGAATCTTAGATTTGCTTGAAGGTAAGCGCAGGAGAGACAATACGGCGTAGGCAATTGATTTGTTCATATGAGGCGAGGGAGGGGCCTGTATGTCAGCCATTATAGACGTGGGGACCAATGACTTTGTGGAAGAGGTGTTGACTTCGCAATTGCCGGTCCTGGTTGTTTTTCGCGCTCCTTGGTGCGGCTTTTGCCAGCTAATGAACCGGGTTTTGGAAGCCATAGCCCGGGATTACGACGGGCGTCTCAAGGTGGTAAAGGTAAATGCTGACGAAAACAGAAATTTGGCAGCATGGTACGAGGTATACGCAGTGCCTGAAACCATCCTTTTCGTGGACGGGCACGAACAGCAGCGGATAACTGGATACAGGGAGAGAGAAGAACTGGCACGGATGATCAACCGGGTCATATTTCAGGCGTGAAGCAGGTAGAGGCGACTCGCCATACGTCGCTTGGCCCGGCTAACACTTCCGGAAACGCTCTACACACGGCCGTGTTTTTATTCTCTAGTGGTGACACCGAATGGTGTAATTAAGGTCTGCGTTCATCAGAGTCTTGTTTTCAGACCAGAGTTAAGCCCCGGGACAAACTGCCCCGGGGCTTAACTCTACCCTCGCTTATAACTTAGTCCGTTCGCGCAGGCCTAGTCTTTTGTTTTCACTGTCGCTAGAATGCTTCTACAACATTCGGCGTTCTTGATGACGAAGCACTCCGGGCGTTCGACTATCTGGTACTGGCCGTTGGCTTCTACTTCTATATCGGCCAATGTAAGTCCATCCTTTTTGGGTATGAAAACGCTTCGCCCGATAGGTATGGCCGCTTCCTTTAAGACTGCCATGCTTTCACCTCCGATCGTAAGTATATTCTGATCCTGTATGATAGTTTCTACGTTGGCGCATGTGATTCCTGCTGTTAATTATGACTTTTTGATTTCTCACAACAAATCCGGCTCCCATTTTTCTGCCCCTAAGGGGTGCTCCCCTTTCAGTATAGAGGCAAAAGCCAGCAAAGCCCGGCGAGCATCTCCAATGGGGTAGTAGAACTGGTCCCAGTGTTCGCAGTCTTCCCCGTCGTGGTTGGGAATGACATAGTCGAACTGCCAGGCTAACCGCATTTCTGAGTAAGCGCTTTCGGCTCGGGCTTCGATATTAGCAAGGTCCTTCAATGAAAGCAACCCTTTTTGTTTCTTTGTGCGGCGCAGCAGCTTGCGGCGCATGACATCGGTTACGAACTCGCGCAAGTCGATTCCTTGCTCGCGGAGATAAATAATTTCTTCTCGGGACAGGGGAGAAAGAAATACGCTTATCCTGGGTATGCTTGCAAAACGCGGAGATTTCCAAAGCTCAGTCGGAACAAAAGGATTGCCTTCGAAAAAGATGTTAACTCCTTCCTTCATTACGGAGAGCAAGCTTTCGATATCCAAAGCCTGCAAGTCTCCGCGCACGTTCAAGACCAAGAAGCGATCGTCGCTTTTTAAGGCTTCTATGTATTCACGAGTGCGGAAAAAGTAATCGATTCCTTCTTGTTCTCCCGGACGCGGGGAGCGGCTGTTGTAAAGGGTTAGCTTTCGCAATTTTCCCTTCAGCTCCGGATAAAACTTCTTCAGAGCATTGTGAAGAGGGCCTTTACCCACACAAGATGGCCCCGCCAGGACCACGAATAATCCTGATTGTTCTGGCACAATATCACCTCCTTTCATTAGATGACCAAAAATTAAACCATCTTTTAATCTGCATAAATCAGCGTCTAAGTTAATTCTTGATTTACACTCTTCATTCTACTCTTCATTCTGCTATCGCGGGTGTACCTGATGGTCAGGCAAGGGACACGGCGGAGGATCGACGCCCTTTGGCAGTGCTTCTTCGCCCACCACCGAAGAGGGGCAGCCTCCGGTTTCATTGGGCCCGGGGATGTTGGCTCTGTACAATTTGTTACCATGGCGAGGGTCTTTGCATATGGGTACCATTTCCGAAGATGTGGGGGCAGCCGAGTGAATATCACAGTACTCGGTCGGTGGTTTGTCTGGGTCTCGGCTGTCTGGAGGAACGTTGACGAAAGCTTTCGGTACCGGGAACGGACAATACTCGGTAGCCAGTTTCCCAGAGTCAGGACATATGTTGTACAAAACATGCCGGTCGCAGACTTTATCGGGGATGCTGTCTTCAGTCGCGTAGTCAGAAATGATACATTTGTCCGGGCAAATCTGAGAAGGGAGTAACCCGGACTTGTTGCAGACCTGAACCGAGACTATGCCTTTCGGTGTCACGAAAGCCTGGCGGGGTTCCCCTTCTAGAGCTTTTGTCATCACCGATTTCCAGATGCGGGCTGGGTACGTGCCACCGGCCACATTATACATCCTTTCCAACTGGTCGTAACCCATCCATACCCCGCAGGTGTAATTAGGGGTGTAGCCCACGAACCAAGCATTCTGAAGATCCTGGCTGGTACCGGTTTTGCCTGCGCAGGGGACCCCGGGTATTTGGGCTCGAGTACCGGTGCCTGCTTGGACAACGGTCTCGAGCATACTGGTCATGAGCCAGGCTGTGGTGGGTTTCATTACGCGGCGGTATAGGGGACGGTGGGTGTATATCACGTGTCCTTCAGCGGTTGTTATCTTAATAATGGTATGGGGTTTGACATACACCCCGTTATTGGCAAAGCACCCGTAGGCCGCGGTAAGCTCGAGCGGACTCACCCCTTTGGTGAGACCGCCCAAAGCCGTCGAGAGGCCCATATCATTTTTCTGGCCCGCTCTAACCAAACTGGTTATCCCCAATTTTTCGGCGAAATCTATACCGTTCTTGATTCCGACAAGCTCGGCCAGCTTAACCGCGTAAACGTTTACCGACCATTGGACAGCAGTACGCATAGTAATGAGTCCCCGGTACTTGCCGTCATAGTTCTGCGGAGACCAGGGGCCGCTGGGGGTAGGGAAGGTTACGGGAGAATCGTCTAGAACATAGAAGGGCATATACCCCTGTTCAAGAGCAGGACCATAAACAACCACCGGCTTAAAGGCTGAACCAGGGTGGCGAAGAGAATCGATTGCCCGGTTAAAACCCCGCCTTTGTTCGTATTTACGCCCGCCAATAATAGCCTTTACTTCTCCAGTATGGTGGTCGAGAAGAACCATGGCTGACTGGACTTCTTGGCCCTTTTTGCTTTTGCCAGGGGGAAAGAAACTGGAGTCAGCGTAGATGTCTTCAGCTTGTTTTTGCACTTCTGAATCCATGGTGGTGTATATGCGAAGCCCTTCATTATATATGGCATACTGTGGGTTATCGTAATAACCGCGCAGGATCTGGTCAGCTTCTTCTATAACCGAGTCTACAAAGTAGCCGTAACGCGACTCAGATGACAGGCTCTTCTTGAAAGATAAGGGCTGCTCATACGCTTTGTCGGCTTCTTCTTGGGTAATATAACCGCAGTGAACCATGTTATTAAGAACAACCTGCTGCCTCTTTTTGGCTAAGTCGTAGTTGGTAAAGGGCGAAAGTCGTCCCGGACTCTGAATGATGCCAGCCAGCATGGCCGATTCGCTAAGGTTTAAATCTTGCACGTTTTTCCCGAAATAGGTTTGGGCCGCAGCTTGAACCCCGTAAGCGCCACTGCCGAAATACACCTTATTCAAATAGAATTCCAAGATCTCATCTTTTGAGTACTTCGATTCGAGCTGAAAAGCCAGCAGTATTTCTTTTATTTTCCGTTCATAAGTCTTTTCCGGGTATAGGAAGGATACACGGGCTAGCTGTTGGGTTATGGTGCTGGCTCCCTGGGCCTTGCTATGGCGAACGAGATTGACCATCATGGCCCCCGCGATACGCTTGAGGTTAACCCCGTGGTGCTTGTAGAAATCTTGGTCTTCGGTTGCTATCACGGCGTTGATGAGATGAGGAGGTATGTCTTTTAGGGCTACATTGATTCGATTTTCCGCAGCATGCAATCTGGTGACTTGACGGCCTTGGTCGTCGAAAATGATGGAAGTCTCAGAACCCATGAGCTTGTTCGGGTCCCAGGTTGGAAGGCTGCGGATGGCTCCTAGCACAACTCCTACTGATGACCCCATCAGGACTAGGAAACACACTATGAGTATAGCTCCCCATGGGGGTCGTCTTCTCTTTCGGCGAATTTTATCGTTAGTCTGCAAGTACAACGCCTCCCAATCGACTGTGTTTCGGTGACCCATCTACCAATGCCACCGGGCATACGACCTCGTGAAGGCCCGGGGGGTCCACGCCGCAAACTGTTGTTCGTTCAACAAGATTCCAACCATCTCCGCGTATAAGAATAATTATTATAGTTAACTGGCTGAAATCCTTCTTCATGTCTACACGTGCTTCGGGGATTCATTTCTTTTTGAAGTAAAGCGAGGGGCCAGAATGGAGATGTCGAGGTTTATTGCTTCAACGCAAAACGTTGTGTTATCATGGGTGAGAGTCGCGAAATCCCAGTGGTTTGAGGAGGAATCGCTTTGGATGACGTCAGCCAGAAGGCCATGGAACAGCTGAGACTCTTGAAAAGGGGTACAGCTGAGATACTACCCGAAGATGAATTTCTAAAGAAGTTGGAAAATTCTATAAGAAACCAGAAACCGCTGAGGGCAAAACTGGGGTTGGACCCAACTGCACCTGACATTCACCTCGGGCACAGTGTGGTTTTGAACAAACTGCGGCAGTTCCAGGATCTGGGCCATGAGGTGCACTTGATTATCGGTGATTTTACAGGAAGAATAGGGGACCCGAGCGGTAAATCTGAAACCCGCAAGCAACTGAGCGAGGAAGAGGTAATACAAAACGCGCGTACCTATGAGATGCAGATATTTAAGATACTAGACAAGAGTAAGACTTACATTTATTTCAACAGCGAATGGTTGTCCCGGATGACGTTTGCGGATGTGATCAATCTGGCCGGCAAGTACACGGTAGCTAGAATGATGGAACGAGAGGATTTTTCCAGGCGATTCAAGGAAGGGATACCGATCAGTGTGCACGAATTTTTGTACCCTTTAATGCAAGGGTATGATTCGGTCGTTTTGCGGGCAGATGTGGAGCTAGGCGGTACTGACCAGAAATTTAATCTATTGGTTGGGCGCGACTTACAGAAGGAGTATGGGCAAGAACCGCAGATAGCCCTGATGATGCCGATATTAGAGGGAACCGACGGAGTCCAGAAAATGAGCAAGAGCCTGGGAAATTATATAGGAATAAATGAAGATGCCAATGAGATGTACGGCAAAACCATGTCGATACCAGACTCTCTGATTACTAGGTATTTCGAGTTAGTTACCAGGGTTCCTATGGAGGAGATAACGGAGATCGAAACCGCGATAAAATCAGGGCGTATGAACCCGAGGGATGCTAAGATGCGGCTGGCTCGGGAAATCGTGGGGATGTACCACGGTCAGGAAGAGGCCTACAGAGCAGAGGAAAGGTTTAAGTTGGTTTTTCAGCAAAGAGAAATACCCGATGATATTGAAGAGTTTACTATCAGCACAAATCCCATCTGGGTAGGCAAGCTCCTGGTTGAAGCCGGTTTGTGCCCTTCTACGAGTGAAGCCAAGCGTATGGTTAAACAAGGAGCGGTGAAGGTCGACGGCAAGCGGATTGAGGATGAGGATGCAAATCTTGCCCTTGAGGATGGGCAGGTTATTCAGGTTGGGAAGAGAAGGTTTGTCCGGATTCGGGTTTAGTGAGAAGTATTCACCTTCCGTTCACACTTTTCATATATTGAGGGTGCGGGAGGTGAATTTTTTTGTGTATGGCAGGAGGCGGCCGGTATGGGTTATCCCGGTAGTAATAGGGGTACTGATTTTGGTGATAATCATAGTAGATAGAAACATAGGACCTACATTATCCGAGATAGCCAGGACCAAAGCCCAATTGATGGGGGTTGAGTGTATAAACAAAGCGGTCAACGAACGGGTTGTACGAGACATCGAATACCGAGATCTGGTCTTAGTGCGTACGGATGATCGGGGAAGAGTGGTGTTAATTCAGCCGAATACGATAAAAATAAGTCAACTGATGGCGAAAAGCAGCCTGGAAATCGCCGAAGCGTTGGACCAGTTGAGCGAGACATCGCTTGGCATACCACTCGGGCAGATGTTTGGTTCTACTTTTCTGGCCGGTTACGGCCCAAAAGTTCGGGTCAAAGTGATTCCGGCAGGCACCGTGAATGTGGACATCATTAGCAAGTTTCAGAGTGCTGGAATTAACCAATCTAGACATT